>JANMSY010000308.1:0-8017 GCA_031389865.1 Anaerolineales bacterium
GGGCGCTCTCCCCGACGAAGCAATCTCCCAAAAACTAGATTTTGCCTGATGAAAAGGAGATTGCTTCACCGCCAAAGAACAAAAGCGGCGGTTCGCAACGACATATCCAGAAAGATCATTGAATTTTAGGATAGATTCTAAAACATCTAGGCCGCAATAGCTTAAAATAGAATCAGTTTTGGACCGATTTTAACATAAGCCATGTCAAACTCTAGGAAAGTAGCTACATGCGGGTAAGGTAAAAACAACTCCTCCAACTTCAAACAAGTTGGAGGAGCTTTCTATCTGTTCATCAGCACTCACTAAACCCACAGGCGTAGCATTTGCGGCAGCCTTCTTCATTCACCACGGCCGCTTCACCGCACTCGGGACACAGGTCACCGATCTTCATTTTTTGCAGGACGCCCTCCGCCTCTTCCTCGATCTTGTGGCCTGCGCCGCCGTTGCCATTGCTCTTCTCCTCGATGATCGGAAGTGCGCCAGCCTTCTCACGCAGGTACAGGTCGATCACCTGTCCGATGCCATCCGGCAGGGAGCGCACACGGTTCGGGCCAAACCCGAGCGAACGCCCGCCGCCAATGCCGAGCAGCTGACGGACGATCTCCCGCATGCGGTCGGTGGCCTTGATGGGCGACGCCATGCGCAGGATGTAGGAGATGAGACGCCCGATCGCCTCAGAGACCGCGGCGGTCTCTGACCCGGCTTTGGCCGTATTGATGAACGCCTCGAAGGGCTGGTCACCGCCATTTTCATTAATGGTAATGAAGGCCTTGCCCGCAGGCGTCTCGATGCTGTACGTCTTGCCCTTCAACGCACGCGGACGCGGTCGCTTGGTATCCACTGCGAAACTGGCGGCAATTTCAGGCTTGGGTGTTACCGCGGGCGCCGCGACAGCCGGCTCGCCAGCACTTGGCACAGCGTCCCTCTTATCCGCGGTGGCCTTCGTCTCCAGGACAACCTTATCGCGTGAACCGGTCACATAGACGGTGATGCCCTTGCAGCCGAGTTCCCACGCCAGCATATAGGCCGTCGCAACATCCTGTTCGGTGGCGCCTTCGGGGAAGTTGACCGTCTTCGACAGCGAGTTATCCACAAACGACTGTAACGCGCCTTGCATGCGCACATGTTCCTCAGCACTGATATCGCCTGAGACCACGAACGTATCGCGTACCGCCTGTGGAAGTTCCGTGATGTGCTGGCACGTGCCCTCGCTCATCACCTGCTCCACGATCTCCTGGCGCTTCTCTTCGCCGAGCCCAAGCTTCTTCAACGCTTCATCGAAGCGCGGGCTGGCATAGGTGAGCTTGAGGTCCCTGCCATTGTCGTTGACATGGCGGACGTATGCGAGTGCGAAGACAGGTTCACAGCCATAGCCTTCACAACCTGCGACGGTGGCGATCGTGCCGGTCGGTGCGACTGTCGTCTGCGCCGCGTTGCGGATGCCATGCTGTTTGATGCCATCCACGATCGCATCCCACCGCACCTCAGGCCTGCCCCAGTCATTCTCAAAGGGGACCAGCGTCTGAGGCGGGGTCCAGGTCATGTTGTCCATATCATAGATCGAGCCTTCGATGGCGGGGAACGGTCCGCGTTCCTCGGCCAGTTCCACGCTGGTCTTCATGGAGTGATAACGGACGAACTCCATCACCTGCGCGCCGAACTCCTGTCCTTCCTTCGAGCCATAGCGCACACCCGCGTGATACATCAGGTCCGCCAGCCCCATGATGCCGAGACCGATACGGCGCGCCCGATGCGCAGCTTCACGCAACTGGGGTACAGCCGGCACATAGGCATTTGCTTCGACGACATCATCCAGGAAGCGCGTCGACGTCACCACCGACTGGCGGAGAAGTTCCCAATCCACGCTGCCGTCGGGTCCGCAGTGCTCGTTGAGGTTCACCGAGCCCAGGCAGCAGTTCTCATATGGCCCGAGCCATTGTTCCCCACATCCCCTGGATACAAATCCTTCAGTGATCCAGGTATCACTCTTAGGTTCATAGAGGTCATAAACAGTTGCCGTACCTGCAGGCTCGATTTTTACAACTTTAGCGGCCCAATTTCCTCCAGTGAAATTGGAGTGTAGAGCAGCCTCTTCCATTCGCATCTGCTTGGCAGGATGGCTTAAGCGAATCTGCTCGAAAAATCTTCCGAAACTCTCGCCAGAAATCGTAACATCATGCTTGGGACGGTCATGACGGATAAATCGACCGCCTATATCATGACGCGCGCGCTGGCTCGTACTAATACGGGCATAGATACCGAACATAAGCAGGATTCGACGAACTTGACGGGCCAATTCTAAGCTTGATGTGTGGAAGCGTACCAATGGATGGTTGCTCTGCAGATCCACACTTCCATCTGTCGAGAATAGACCATCCAACAACCCTTCCAGGAATTCCCGATTGCTATTTATGTACACATCAGGCAATTGCTTTTCCGGACCACGAGCTGGCTGAAGTGGCAGTGACTTAACCCAATTTGCTACAACCCGGCCAGGTTTCGGATCCATCATCATGGACCGGCTGCCTTCGTTAACGTATGTATACATTTTTTCAACGCCAACTTTAGTAAATGCACCGGTAAGGATTTTATTCCACTCGTGTTCATCTGCATGACTACTGAGGCGAACCACATTTTTAGATAGTGCGTGTGGCGTATAACATCCATCTCCAACCAACGCACCAACTAGAAAACCATATTCACGATAGTTCATATTGTCTGGCTTGCCAGAAACATCATTTTTCGGAACCGATGAGCGATAAACTCTCACCCAATCATCCTTACGCAATCGATCCAAGCGTCGTGGCTCAAAGAATTTTGTACGTGAATCCCGGGCATGGAATTGATGAGAGGCAGTCACACGAACTACAGCCCCATCTGAAAGATACAAATCATAAACAGGCATACTCTCATTTACTTCAACCGTTGCCACGTGCCCGGTTCCCAGAACTGTGCAAATCTCATCGCCTTCATGAATAGTGTCCGCACGTTTCCATCCCGCAGGCGTGGCAACGAGTGTCTCACCTGTAACACACGGGTTGGTCGCTTCCAGCGGATACAAATGAGGGACAGGGTTGCTGCGATTCGCTGCATCCAAAAACAGTACACCAGGCTCACCATTGTGATGGGCCTGCTTGACAATCTTATTGAATAATTCGCGCGCTTTCACCTTGCGATACGGGCGAATCGTAATGCCTTCCTTTTCAGCCTGTTCGAGCGTACCGCTAAATTTGCGCTGCTTCATTTCTGAAATATCGGGGAAGCGCAATTCCCATTCCAAGTCTTCCTTGACGGCGCGCATGAACGAGTCGGTGATCCCCACTGAGATATTGAAATTCGTGATCTGGTTTTCGTTGATCTTGCAGGTAATGAAATCATCCACATCGGGATGATCCACGCGCAGGACCGCCATATTGGCGCCACGTCGCGTTCCGCCCTGAGCGATCTCACCAAAGGCATGATCATAGACGCGCAAAAATCCAACGGGTCCCGTCGCCTGACCCGCGGAGGTCTGCACCAATGCACCATGTGGGCGCAGACGTGAGAACGAGAAGCCGTTACCGCCGCCGGTCTGCTGGATCAGGGCGGCATCCCGCAGCGTTTGGAAGATGCCCGCAGAGTCACGGCCCATGTCATCGGTAATCGGTAAAACGAAACACGCGGCAAGCTGGCCCAGCGGAGTCCCTGCACCGGTAAATGTTGGGGAATTCGGGAAAAACTTTTTGCTCGACAGTAAATGGTAGTACTCAACCGTGCGCTTCTGCACATCACCTTCCCACTGCTCTTCGACCCTTGCCACGTGATAGGCCACGCGCCAGAACATCTCCTCCACGGTTTCAGCAGGTTTGCCATCATCCCCCCGGCGGACATAGCGTTTCATCAACACCTGGCGGGCATTGTCCGTCAAATTTGCCTTCGGCAAATCCCTGGGCATGGGGGGTGTTGGCAGCAATCCGTTTTTCACTTTTTCAGATGGGACCACTACTTTACTTGCCATGACTCACTCTCCTATACACTGAATTTGGAACTATTCGCCTGAACATCGCGTGTATTATGTATCTGGGCCGTACTCTGCCGTTCAGCTGCGAATGCATTGGCGACACAAAAAAGACAGCAACACTCCGCCCATTGTTATGGGTGAGTGGCTGTCTCTCAATTAGCTTTCGAGTAAATGATCTATTTCGTTGCGAATTGCATGGAGGTCATCGAGGCCGAGATAGACGATGGCATAACGGATATATGCGATCTGATCCATTTCTTTTAAACCATTGATTACCAAATCACCGACTACTCTTGAAGACACTTCAGATTTGCCTAACTTTTGGAGCTGTGTCTCCACCTGCCCGATCAGCCGCTCGATATCTGCAGCCGAAACGGGTCGCTTGACACATGAAATACGGATGCCGCGTGCCAGTTTCTCACGGTCGAACTCTTCGCGGGTTCCATCCTGCTTGATGAGCAGAGGTGTCGCCAGGATCGGGCGCTCATAGGTACTGAAGCGCTGTCCGCACTTAAAACATTCGCGCCGACGGCGAATCCCGCCATGACTGTCATGAGACGTATCCAGGACTTTAGAGTCGTGATGCTGGCAGTACGGGCACCGCATAATTTAATCCACTCCATGTTAGAACATATGTAGCCGCCATCTGTGGGCGTAACTGCTCTGCATCCCCGTACATCTGGCTATTCTGAAGAATATTTTAGCATAGATGGTACCCTCAATACAAGAGGACGCACGGGGGATTAACCTTAAAATATGTAGATAAAATTCAAATCCTTCTGTGATACGATGTCATTCACAAAAGTTTTTCGTTATCTCTTATAGCGCTAAGCATACCAATCGGCGGTCTTATGGTTCACTGTTGTTCGAAAAGCAACTCTGCCGGCTGATGCAACTCTTAAAGGAATGGAAAGAAAGGACGATGGAATGAGAGCAATGAAAGTTTTTTTCCTGGGCCTGGTCGTTGGATGGCTCTTCAAATGGATCATGGACGAAATCTTCGAGGAGGAAAATCTCAGGACAGTCACAAATGAAAATGTGCTTCCCCAGCATAACATGGAAATGCTGGCTGAACCGAGATCTCTTGAAGCAAAGTCGGTCCAGCGCACGCCCGATGGCCCGGTCGGAGAACGACCCCAACCCTATTTTGAAACCGCACCTGGGCCCATGCCAACCGCGGTCACTGAGCATGGCACATCCAGCATCGATGATTTGAAGATGATCAAAGGTGTGGGACCCGCAATGGAAAAGAAGTTGAATGAAGCAGGCATCACCACCTTCGAGCAATTATCCCGCCTCACGAGCACGGAGCTGGGCAACATTCTTGGACTTTCAAAGCGTGTAACGCAAAACGCCGATAACCTGCTTACCCAGGCAAGGCAGCTCGCCCAGAATGGGCCAATGGGTTAAGTCAGGTTCCTTAAAAATTCAATGACCATCTGGTTAAATTCCAGAGGGTTCGATTGATGAGGCACATGCCCTGCGCGAATGGATTTTCCAATTGCGCGGGGCATTTGATTCACCATTGTCGTGAAGGATGAGGGAGCCAGCGTTTGATCCCTCTCCCCCCAAACCACCAGTGTTGGGAGCGACATGGATGGCAGGTGCTCACTCAAGTCGCGGCCGTTGTTGAATACGTTATATATTCCGGGTGCGGTGCGCATGTAATCGAGAGTGGTCTGGGCACGGACCTTTTCCGGCAGGGAATGTATTGCGCCGCTGCTATGCCCCATGGCTCTGCTGGTCACATCCACGATGAAGCGGAACACCCAGCCGGGAGTCCGTTCGACGATGAAACTGCTCAGGTGTGGACGTCGGTATGTCCGCCGCAGGAGGCGGGGCAGCTGTGAGAGTGAGTAAAGCGGATTGACAAGGACCAGGCCGCGGGTCCAGGCGGAGACGCGCTGCGCGTATTCCAGCGCGATGTATCCCCCCAGTGAGTGCCCGATCAGAATGGCAGGCTCCGTCAAATGCAGGGACTGCATCCAGCCCGAAAAATGCTCGACGAGCCAGTCCATCTGATAGGCGCGCGAAGCCAGCTTTGGGCTGTCACCGTGCCCAAGCAGGTCCAGCGCATACGTGGCGTGCCCCGATTGTGAAAGATCGGGGATCAGCTCATCCCAGTCATGGAGCGATGCAGCCACCCCGTGGATCAGAATGACGGGTGTACCCGACCCCTGTTGACTGTAATTTGCTGTTGTGGGAATAGTGAAACGATCAGACAGCCTGCTGTTCATATCTCCTGGCCAACTCTCTCCTTAAAACTTTACCAATAAATGTACGCGGAAAATCCTCCATGAAGATTACAAAGCGGGGCACAAGGTGTGGGGGCAACCGTCGCCTGCAATATGCGATGACTGCAGCCGGCGTGGGACGCTCTGCGCTCGCTGCACTCGCTGCACTCGCTGCACTCGCGATCACAAACGCAAATGGGTTGCCGGCAATGCCCACCACCGCCACTTCCTTGATCTGAGGAAGCTCATAAATGACTTCCTCCACATCACGCGGGAAGGCAGGTTTTGCGGGTCTGGCATGCGAAGCGTACCACATATCGGCCTTACGGGCGATGATCCGAAAATAGCCATCCTCATCCATTTGAGCGACATCGCCGGTCAGCAGCCAGCCGTCCTCGGTGAGCACTTCGCGGGTGGCTTTCGCATCCTTCCAATATCCCATCATCACCTGCGGACCGCGCACCGCGAGCTCACCGATCTGCCCAGGCTTCACTTCCTTGTTTCGTCCACCGAGGTCGACGATCTTTGCTTCGGTGGAGGGAAGTGGAACACCAATGGTCCCAACCTTTCGATTTTCAACAAGCGGATTGGCATGAGTGACCGGCGATGCTTCGGTAAGTCCGTATCCTTCGACGAGATGACCCTGGGTCAGCTTCTCGAAGGATTCCTGCACCTCCACGGGCAGCGGGGCAGAACCACTAATGCATGCCTTGATCGAGCCGATTCCATACTTGCGAACACCTCGGAAGGTATTAATCGCTACGTACATGCTTGGAACACCGGGGAACATCGTTGGACGATATGTGCGAATCGTCTTCAGTACATCCAGAATTTCGAACTGCGGCTTGAGGATCATGGCCGCCCCGATCGAAACAGGGACGTTCAGTGCAGTCGTCAACCCATAACTATGGAAGAACGGTACCACACACAGGAAACGCTCCCTGCCTTGCACAGCTTCAGGGAGCCAGTGGCGCGTCTGCAAAGCATTCGCAACCAGATTGCGATGAGACAGCATCACACCTTTCGATTGCGCGGTGGTGCCGCCTGTATAAATGATCACGGCCAGGTCTTGCGGGCGCACATCGGTGCCCGGCGATTTATTGCTCCGCCCGGCGAGAAAATCGCGCCACTCCAACGCATTGGGTAGCCCCAACGCGCGGTTGCGCCAGTGCGAGATCAAGAACTTCGGCAGCGAAAGATAGTCGGCTGGGTCGGTTAAGAGCATATGCGGAACGCCCGCCCCTTTCTGAATCTGCCTTGCCAGCCCCGCCCACATAGAAAGCGTTACCAGCACGCTTGCTTCTGAATCTTTCACCTGCCGCACCACTTCTTCCGGCTCGATCATGGGCGGTACAAAGACCGCCGTCATCCCTGCCTTCATGGTCCCATAGAAAGCGACCACCATCTGCGGGACGTTTGGCATGAGCAGTGCAACACGTGCACCCTTGCCTATACCCAGCGCCAGCAGCGCATTTGCAAAACGGTTCACCTCATGGTTCAGACGACGATATGAAATTCTCGTGCCTTCAAAAAAGATCGCCGGCCGGGTCGGGAACATCCTGACAGAGGAGCGCAACAGATGGTGAACGGGAATTTTCGGGATGCCAACGGTAAAAGGCACACCGGGATCATAGTGTTCCAGCCAGCCGCGGGATTTACTCAGCGAGTCACGTCCGCGCGTTTTCTTTTGGATTGTGCTGGATGTCTCGCGCCACGAGCGTTTGCCCTCACCGCCCAGGAACCGTTCCAGGGCGCGGTTAACGGCCTCGCGCCGTTCCAGCAT
>JANMSY010000421.1:0-2050 GCA_031389865.1 Anaerolineales bacterium
TAATTTTGGAAACTTGGCCGCCCCCGGAACCAGAAATCACGCACACCATCCAGAAGGAAGACCTCTGGGTTCAGGAAAGCATACAGTATTTAAGAACACTGATCAAAGAGTAGGCAAAAATGACAAACTTACGTTTTGCGATCTTAGGAACAGGCTTTTGGGCACATTATCAACTTGCTGGCTGGCAGGAGTTGGAAGGGGCGGAATGCGTTGCCCTATATAACCGCACCCGCGGCAAAGCGCAGGCGCTGGCACAGAAATTCGGCATACCCCATGTTTACGATACGCCAGAGGAGATGTTCGACAAAGAACAACTGGATTTTGTAGATATTATTACTGATGTTGGCACTCATGCCAACCTGACTCGGATGGCCGCGGAACGCGGCTTCAATGTCGTTTGTCAGAAGCCGATGGCAACCTCCCTGGAGGAAACTTGCTCAATGGTGGACATTTGCCGGGAAGCCAAGGTTCAACTCCTTATCAATGAGAATTGGCGTTGGCAATACCCGTTGCGTCAACTTAAGCGTATATTGGATGAAGGACGGATCGGCAAACCATTCCGGGCGCGGGTTCACTTCTGCAACAGTTTCCCGGTGTTCGATAACCAGCCATTTCTCAAAGAACTGGAGCAGTTTATATTGACTGACATTGGTAGTCACATTCTGGACACCGCCCGCTTTTTATTTGGTGATGCCAAGAGTCTCTATTGCCACACAACCCGTGTTCACCCGGGCATCAAAGGGGAAGATGTCGCCACCGTCATGATACATATGGAGAATAACATGAGTGTCGTGTGCGAGATGAGCTATGCGAGCCGTACCGAAATCGAGCATTTTCCGCAGACATACGTTTATGTCGAAGGCGATCAAGGATTTCTGGAACTTGGGCCAGATTACAAAGTACGCGAGACAACTTTGAAGGGTACCTGCATACAGCAGTTCGCTCCACAGCATTATCAATGGGCGGACCCTGCTTATGATTTGGTACATTCTAGTATCGTGGCCTGTCAAGCCGATTTACTCAAGCACTTGAAGGGCGAAAAGACGGCTGAAACCAATGGAGATGACAATTTCAAAACCGTAAAATTGATTTTTGCGGCATATGAATCAGCCCTGACAGGTCAATCAATCTTCTTCTAAACTCAGTATTATAGGAGATACAGATGGAACATCAACCAGAAGAAAATCTGGCGCTGCGCCCCGGGGTTTATGTAATGGCCTCTGTAGATCAGCCCACTGGCAAAGCATCTCGTGATCCTAACGTCCTGTTATCCGACCCGCCAGCATTTCTTGACGGTCAACCCCTCTCTGTATTCATTCGCTATCGTGACAAAACGTATGACACTTATGACGGTCATAACAAAGCGAATGGCTTAGATTGGTACGTTATTCATTTCCCTAAGCCAACCATATGTAACTGCATCGAAATGACAATGGAATGTCCTAATCGAGACGGCGGTTGGTGGACATCCCTAAATGTCGAGTTTTGGGATGGGCAGGAAGATAAATGGCAGCCGGTGCGTGATTTAGAAATTACGCCTGCTTATCATTTTGACGATGAACCACATGGTCGCCGACCCTATGAACCCCATGCTTTGACCTTTGATGATGTCTCAACTATTGCAGTTCGGCTGATTGGGCAGCCAGGAGGTCTGGCACAGTTTACCTCACTGGCGTATCTTGCTGTGTTTCATCGCGATCTCTCACGCTGGAATCCAGTTTCACTTCCTACTCCGCCTATGCCCTATATTTTCCGTCTCATTCAGCCGCAAACCATCTGGGATTTGTCTGAAAGCATGGTTAAACTGACAGGTTTGGCGGTGAGTGTAGCTTATATGGATCATTATCTTGACCCAGAGCATTATGCCCGATGGTGGAAACGTATCAGCCGTAACTATCAGGGTGAGCCAGAGTTGTGGCACCTTTTGGGTGCTTCCCTGGGTTGGAATAACTGGGATAACTGGAATCGTATTGAAAATCCGGATACAGAACACCCCATCGAGATGAAAGAACCTCGCGTGCAAATCAGCTTTCATAACACAATTGGGTGG
>JANMSY010000414.1:0-13584 GCA_031389865.1 Anaerolineales bacterium
GGAGCTTGTATTCATCATTATACGCTGATCGCTTCGCGAACCCTGTGCGGTCTTTGCGCGGCAAAACCTCGCTCCGTTCCCTTTTGCTTGAATTTTGTATTGGTCAGGGATAGGACGAACATTTTTTGAACCACTGAGACACGAAGACTCTGAGAAAAATAAGGGCAAAACTCCGTGTCCCAGTGGCTCAGTGGTAAAAAGTTTTTGTTCAGCCTTTATCTGATGAATGCACTTTTGTTTGAATTTACAGCGAAAACAAAAGGATTTACCTACAAAGGACGAGGCGCTTTGCGTCGTCCGCCTTCCGTTTGTGATCGTCAATCGAACCTGGGCCCTGAGTTATTCTGCGGCGATTCGCGGCCCGGAATTACAAGGAGAGAAGGATCTCCCGGTTGAGGTACTCGAGTGTTATTGTCATTTTAAGTCATCAGGAGTAAGATTTGGATCATCCATTTTTGACTCGATGAGTTCATTTTTAGGGAGTAATTATCATGAATGTTTCTGAGAACATGTGCCTCGTATGTAAGACGAAGAACGAACCTGAAGCTATTGTTTGTGGACACTGTGGCGCTACGCTGGACAATTTTTCCATCGACCCGGGGTACAAAACTAAAACGACCGACATGCAGGCACCGACTCCAGAGATGATCAGAGACTGGTCCTTGCAAGAGGCAAAAGAGGCAGTGGTTCCAGACCGTGGGATCTCTTTCTATGTCGATGGGCACTCCATGGCTGCTTATATCGATCCCGAAGGAGAATTTGTCGTGGGTCGCAGGGTCGGGACGACTTCAGAGAGCCTGCTTGATCTTGCTCCATTCGGGGGATATAGTCTGGGACTTTCCAGACGTCACGTGATCATCCGGCGGACAGGAGATGGATACGAGGTGCTTGACCTGGGCAGTGTCAATGGCACCTGGCTGAATGAAGAAAGACTGGTTCCTCATAAACCGTATCCATTGCCGAGCAGGTCCCATTTGCGTCTCGGTCGCATGCGAGTATTTGTGCTCTATCGTCCCTTTGCAGAAACAACATAGAGGGGACGGACGTCCTGCCTCGATCATCATCCTTGCACCTATGAAGGGGACACTCACAGTGATCGGGAAGACGGATTATCTCGAACAGCAATTTCAACCCTCACTGCAGGCTCTTGTTGCTCAACGTGCCGAAATATTGGCGGTGTTGACTCCATTGTCACCCGAAGACTGGTCCCGTACGGCGACGGGGGCGGGAAGGCCACGCGGACGAACCGTGCCCATCTATGCCCAGTGGCTGGCAAACCATGAACGATCCCATTTCAAGCAGATGGCATGCATCGTCAACGCGCTGCGCATGTAGAGATGACTACCTCTTGAGCAGGCGGCCGAACAAACCCGCATTCGGGAACTGCCGCGTAGCGGCGACCCCAGCCTCCCCAAATACGACATTGCAAAATTAGATCGAAACCAGAATTCCCAGATTACATTTGGCGGTGGGGTATTGCATATATTCTGGATCAAGGCACAGAGTCCATGAAACAAAAGACAAGGGATTTATAGAACGTTAATTCTGTTCTAGTATTGACCTGCTACAATCCGTTCCATGTTAAAGCCTATTTCACGAATACTCCACTCTTTGCTTTTACTCATTTTTATAGGCACATGGGGCAGTGTTGTATATTACATCAAGGCTGCACCCAATGAACCCAGCCTGCCTTCTGCGACCCCCGCAGCGCTGGCTACACCCGTTCCCAGTTCCTCTGGCACAGTAGTGGAAACACTACCGGATACAGACTGGTCCCTGTTGCAGCCCGGGCTCGAGCGGCGCGTGATACAGATCTACGATGACCAAAACCAACACGTTGAGTCAGTCCATATATGGCGTCTCGATCAAAATTACTTCCAACTGGACGTTGCCTATGACGAAACACCCAAGTCCCTGCAGACCTGGCAAACAGAGACAAATGCCACCCTTGTTGTCAATGGCGGGTACTATAGCGTGGAAAACGAGCTATATTTTCCGAATGGGCTCACCATTGTCAATGGAGAGGCCTTTGGAAGCAGTTTTAATGGGTACGGCGGCATGCTGGCGATCGATGGATCCAGGGCAGAAATAAGGTGGCTTGTCCAGAAACCCTACAATTTCGATGAACCGCTGCGAGCGGCGTTACAGTCATTTCCCATCCTTGTCCAACCGGGTGGCAAACTCGGCTTCGGTGCGGAGAGGGAAAATAATGTGAGCGCACGGCGCACTGCGATTGGCCAGGATAAGGAGGGCCGCATCCTTTTCTTTGTCGCCCCGCAAGGGTATTTTACATTGCACCAGTTCAGCGCCTATTTGACGGAATTGGATCTCAACCTGGATATTGCCATCAACCTGGATGGGGGAGGGTCCACCGGTATCCTGGTGGCAAACCCTCATGAAATCATTGCCCCCACCCGGCCGCTGCCGTTCGTCATCCTGGTCCATGCCCGATAACTTCACAAACAAGACTATATTTCGGCCGCTTTCATGCAAGACATGTCGTAGGGACTGCGTTCCTTGCGCGAAACAATCCGCTGTTGTAGGGAATCCACTCCTGGATAAATGTTAAAGGTGATTGCTTCATCGGGCTAACGTTCTCCTCGCAGCGACAAGGTATTTTAAGTTCTACCGTTTGCGTAAAAATCCCCGAAGGGTCCAGAGCAATCCACCGATCACAAATGTGGTCAGGCCTACAATAAGGCTCAAGCCAAATCCACGCGAGGACTCGGTCTCACTGACAGGCGGGGTTCCCATTGGCGGTGAGGGGGTGATGGATGGACGTGGAGAGGGTGTGCTCGGAAGGGGGCTGGGCGTGTGCGTTGCGGTTGCCGTTGCAGGCGGCGTCACGAGAAGGAGCAATTTTTGCTCCGGGCGGATGACGGAGGTGCTATTGAGTCCATTCCAGGTCATCAGATCCGCAAGTGGAATCTCATACAGGCCCGCAATCCACGAGAGCGTTTCGCCGCTGTTGACTGTATGGTAGTAATTGCCATCCGCCTCAGGGGTAAGCTTTTGGATGATGGTCAAGGTGGGGCTGGGTGTGATGTTGCCCGGGGAGATCATAAGTTTTTGCCCAATTTGCAGGGGCCAATCTGCCTGGAGTCCATTCAACGCCAGTATGCGATCGATGGGGACGCGATAGGCTTCAGAAATGGTGATCAACGCCTGATACGCCTGCACTTCATGGATGATCCTGCCATCCGCATCCGGGGCCGCGGGCACGATCATGCCAAAGGGAGTGGGTGTGGCATAGCCTTCCGTGTTTTTGCCCGGGATAAATAGGCGCTGCCCGGCTCGCAGCGGTATCGTGCGGGTCAGGTTGTTCCAGACCTCGAGGTCGCGGATTGTGATCTGGTAGGCAATTGCGATCGACCAGAAGGACTGACCCGCCTGGACCTGATGAAAGATCTTGCCTTCGGCATCCGGCGTGGCGATCTTTACCGGTATGATCAGTTGCGGTACCGGATTCGGAATGGTACCCGGTTGCGGAGCGGCTCCCGGAGATGACGGTAACGAACTGCCGCACTGCTGTCCGGAAACATACGCAGCCTGCAGGATGTAATAGGTCCGTCCATCCGATGTCTGAGCCGCACCCGCTCCTACATGGCAATACGCCGCTGTGACCGCCGGGCGCATATGGTCCGGGTCAGCCCAGGCGGCCATGATCTCATCGATACCCATGCCTCCATGGCTCACTGCAAAGTTTTCTGTCGCCCACACTGTGCCGCCACTGCCATATCCGGCGGCAGCGATTCGACCGCGCACATCGCCAATGTGCCAGGACATATTATTGGCTGCCATCGTCGCCGCCGTGTTTTGTGCAACAGCATTCACAATGGGGTCCTCGATGAGAGCCGGGAGCCCATACGAAACGCGCAAGGTATTCATCGCCAGGATCAACTCGTAGGCGCTGACCTGGTCCGATGGGGCAGGGTGGATGTCCTCCGCCCGCACAGCTTGTGGACGATGGAATGCTCCCAGTCCGAACACGAGGAGCATGATCAGCAGGATCAACCAGCTACGTAAATGTTGGAAACGCATTCGATAATTATAATTCCTTCTCTTTTCATACTTTCAAATAGGACATACTGTAGTATATTTATTGTGACCTATATCACTAACCAGAAATGAAAGTATTTCATGTCGCACAGAAAAAGAAGAACAGCGGCGGTTCATGGAAAAAGGAACGCGCTTCTGTGAGCAAAAAGACCACAACAAATATCGCGCCTCATCAGAAAGCAGCAAGCGTCCTGAAGCGGGAAGCGCTGAACGATATCGGCGTGCCGGGTACACCCGCAAGGATGGAACAAAGGTCCAGGGGCACTACGTCAATAAGTCAACAGGAAAGTGAGACCGCAGCCTATCCAGGCCTAACGAACTCCACACGGATTTGAGGAGGCATGATCGGGGGTAAAATGAAAGCGGAATCTGATGCTGCTGCAAAAAAGATTCTAAATCGTGCGAAGGAGGTTTGTTGCCATGAACGATAGTGAACTCCGTCAAATGCTCGAAAATCTGCACAGAAAGATCGAAGATACGAATGAGGTTGACGAAAAAGGACGGGAACTCCTCAGTCACCTGAGCGTGGACATCCGCAACCTTCTGGAGCGGACGGGTCACGAGGAACGATTACGCGGCAGCTCGTGGGAGGTTGGCCGTTTGGAAGAGTCGATTCGGCATTTTGAGGTGACCCACCCGACACTCACGTCAGCCCTTTCCCACTTGCTGAATACATTGAGTAACGCCGGGATTTGAGAACATAAAAACGAGCCGCGCCCCTGGCAATTGCATGCAAAGCACCGCCAAGGATGTGACCACTTATATAAAAGAGTCTCCTGCCGGGCGGCGGGAGACTCTTACTCGATTACGCGACCTTTGCCGCGCCCTACTGACAGACTTCGAACAGACCATGGACTACGGCGGACCGTGCGACTCGCGTGGCGGTGAAGTGGAAGTAGGCTTTGCCAGCCAGAAGCATTGCATTGGCCTGTATATCCTCCGCACGGATGTGATGAACGCGCACAAACATTTGCTGACAACGAAAGGCATTATTCAGGTTAACATAAATTACCTTATAGATTGTCACCCTGAGCCCTTCGGCCCGGCTCAGGATAAACTCCGCGAAGGGTCTCGGTTTTAAGTCGCAGAGATGCTTCGCCTCGCTCACACCGTTCGTGCCGCGAGCACGTCGGTGCGAGACGGCATCGTCCCGACACCTGCACCCACCGTGATTTGCTAAGCAAATCATGCGGTGTGTCCTTCGGGAGCATGACATGACCAAGAGTCAACCAATTAAGGTTAAACAGAATAGTTTCGGAATAGGTGCTAATTCGCTATTCGAGGCCTGAGAGGATTGATTTTGCCGTGCTGAAAAAGATGTTGCGCGTAACACAGGAGTCAACCGGTCCGATTTGTTGAACATAGGGTCGCCCTCCAACTGGACCGTCTCACCCTTCCAGTTGTTGAACATTTGAGTAATGCGAAGAATTGGTTCTGACCATGGAATAGTCACACACAATGCTGGGCAGGCTGATCCTGCCCATTTTTGCGCTTAAAGGTCGAGCGATACTGACGAAATTTATACGTGCCTGATAGGAAGGTGTAAAGTAGCTTTCATGCGCTGACAAACATGGTTTGATATAACTCAGTTAATTACAATTGACCTTCGCTGCTTGAACGCGGCTTTTATGAGAAAATAATGCGTACATCAAATTATTCCCACATCCATCAAAATAATTTCATTGCCGCCTGAATATTGTCGAGAGGTAATCTTGATCCTGGACGTTCGGACGATGGGCATATTCTCGGCAGTAACGCCATTCATTCTTGGCTTTGTCATGTTGATCTACTGGCGGGAAAGGAAAGTATATGGGGGATTTGGACGGTGGGTGCTGGCGAACTTTTGTCTTGGCGCAGGGTACCTGTTGGGTGCCTTACGTGGCTTCATCCCAGATTCTACGTCGGTCATTCTCGGCAACGCAATCGTTGTGTACTGCGTAATCCTGCTCTATGAAGGCATCGAACAGTTTTACAACCGTCAAGCATATAGCCGACTGAACTATTTGATCTTCGGCGGTTATCTTCTCGCACAGTTTCATCTTACCTATCTCGATCCGAATATCAATGTGCGCGTTGCCCTGACCTCATGGGTGGTCTCTTTTCTTATCTTCCGTTCCGCGCTAAAACTGTTCCAGGGAGGCATCCCGGAATTGAGAAAGACTTCGCGCTCGGCCGGATTTCTCTTTCTGGGCACTGCCCTGCTCCCATTCATCCGCGCAATTGTGGCTCTGTTACAGCCTGCGCGGATCGATTTTTTTAGAGATCCAATCAACTCGTGGTTTTCCATCGTTTTTATTGTTTCCATGATCGCCTGGACATTTTATTTTTTCTTCCTCAATAGCGCCCGCCTCGAATTGGAGCTTGAGACTGCATGTACCAAGCTGGACGTGATCGCCAGGACCGACTCACTCACCAATTTATATAACCGTCGCCATTTCGATGAACAGGCAGAAATGGAATTCAAGCGCGCCAAACGGTATGGGTATACGCTCTCTTTTCTGATACTGGATGTGGACCACTTTAAATCAATCAATGACAGCAACGGTCATGGTGTTGGCGATGTGGTCTTGTTATCTCTTTCACAGGTTTTACGATCGGAAGTGCGTCCTTTTGATGTGCTTGCCCGTTTCGGAGGGGACGAATTCGTGATCATGCTGGTGGATACGAATCAGGAACAGGCTCATGCCATAGCAGAGCGCATCCGCAAAATGGTCGAGCAAACCCCGCTGGTCTTCGACTTCCATACCTTGACGGTGTGCGTGTCGGTGGGTATCACGTCCACTCATCCCGCGGATTCGGAGCTGGGATCCATCTTGAAGCGCGGAGATGATGCGTTATATCGTGCCAAACAGGCGGGGCGAAATTGTGTGGTGATTGCCTGACCTTGGAACAAAAAAATTTTAATGGAGTTTGAGTATCCATGATCTTTATCAAGGAGTATTCCGTGAGACATCCTACCTTCGTTTTACTGATTCTGATCCTGGCTGTAAGCGCCTGCCAGCCTGCGAGGACGACCACGGCCCCTGCTATGCCGCAGCCTGTTTCTGCCACCCAGACAGAGACCCTGGCCTCCGCCTCGCCTTCGGAGACGCCCTCACCGACAGCCACTCCCACATCCGCGCCCACACTGATGCCAGCCGGGCTGATCCATGTGGATACACTGGAGCAGGAAGTCCATCCATTCGTGGAAAACGGAAAATGTTCGCTGGCGGAAGCCATCTTTGCGGCGAATTCTGGCGAGCCAAAAGACAGTTGTGAAGCAGGCGTACCTGGCGAATCGGTCATCGAACTGATGCCGGGGGAGTATCTCTTTACACAACGGGACCAGACCCCGCCGCAGGAAGATTGGGTCGCCAGCACCGCTGAAGTGGGCGATGCGCTGCCCCTGGTCATCCATTCACTCACCATCTCTGGCAAGGGTGCAACACTGATGCGCGAGGAGACGGCGGAGCCATTCCGATTCTTCGAAGTGATGTTCGGCACGTTGAGCCTCGAGGACGTGACACTGCAAAATGGAGACGTGGGCGAGGATGATTGGGGCGGCGGTATTTATGCCTTTAACGCATCCCTGGACCTGAAGCGCGTCCGCATGGTCAATAACCGAGCCGATAACGGTGGTGGCATCTACCTGACTTTTGGCGCGTTATACGCTCAGGACAGTGATTTCATTGGGAACCATGCCGCGTTTGGGGGAGGCGGTGCAGATCTCGATTCATCCAAATCCACTTTTACCAATACGACATTCACCGGCAACACAACTGAATCACAGGGCGGAGCCATACGCGCTGAATCGACAACACTGGTTATTGAGGACAGCCTGTTCCTCCAAAATGCGAGCAGCACAAGCCGCGGCGGCGCGATCTACCTTGAGCACGTCAATCTTTCTGTGCTGCGTGGACAGTTCTACCAGAACCACGCCGACTATCATGGCGGCGCGATCTACATCAACAACCCGGTCACAAATGGGACGGTGGATGAAGAGGGCAACCCCGTTGACCAGCTGGACGAAAGCCCCACATACATTCAAATGGCGACCATGATCCCCGGCTATGCCGCCACACTGGAGGCTCATCCCAGCGGCGTATTCCAGGATTTTCATGAGGACATCCAGGTGCACGATTCCTGTTTTGCCAATAACACCACGAACTTCTCCGGTGACCCAAACTGGACAGCCGCCATGTCTGCCCTGAACGCCAACGCCGAAGATAATTATTGGGGTGACCCCAGCGGCCCCTCGGGGATGGGACCCGGTACAGGCGACAACATCGGCAAACGGATCGTCTTTGAGCCCTTCCATACCGCGCGCCCCGAATACTGTGACCTGACTCTCTCGGAGCAGAAATAGAGTGAAATAAAAGTCGAATAAAAATGGGACAGCTTCGCAATTCTGCGAAGCTGTCCCATCGTCTCCATGTGGATACGAATCATCGAGAAGTACTCGACCTACTTGACCAGCAGTTTCCTGCAAGGAAACATTAATTCTTAACTAGGAATCTGTACGCGGTACCCAGGCATTCAGCACCAGGGTGAATTCGCCGATCCTGCTGCCATCCGCGAAGACGGCGTAGCGGTCATAGTTGGCTTTGGATGTGGATGTTTTGGAAACGCTGATATTGTCATAGATGGGGGGAAGGATCACTTTTGAATGGCTTCCGCAATACTCCAGCTCTTCCACACAGACCAGGCCGAATTTCCCCTTCACATCCACGCGCTCCAGATGATATTGATAGCCTGAATAATTATCGTAGTGGAAGCTTTGTGTGGCAATAAACTCAACTTTTTCGTTCGGGTCAAATAGGGTCATTTCTCGTAATCCTTTGCGATGGGAATTTCCGTACTACTACAAGGGATTTTGGTGCCTAACCGTACTTTCCGCAATGGACAAAAGTCACCAATCGCCAAAGACGTTACGCCATGCACGTGGGTGGTGGTCCATATACCCGCAACTTTGAATTTATCCGCAAGTTCTCGGTGCAGCGCTACAATCCCAGCCAGGGTTCCGTGGGTACACAGGATCCCATGTGGTTGATCCTGGGCAACAGCCCATCGGCGAATAAGGGAGCTGGGTGTGGCGGCGATTCAGGTTCCGGTATCTTTCCACGGATAATCCCGCATGCACAAAGCCCATGCCCTGATAATAGGCGATCAGGGGTAGTTTGCACATGAGCAGTACATATTGTTTTCTGTGCTCACGGGCTTCTTCCGTAAAGCGGGACATGAGCTGCCGCGCAATTCCCAGCTTCCGAAATTCGGGCAGCACCGCCAGTGCAAAGATAACCATGTTTCTGCCGTCCACATCGTGGCCGATCAGCTGTTTCAATTTTTCGTCGCTGATATCTTCTTTATTTGTGGATGCGCTATTCAGCAGGCCGACAATCCTGCCATCCACCTCGGCAACCAGGAATCCTTCCGGAAAGGTGTCGATGCGGAGTTTGATCGTCGCCCGGGTGGCCGCTTCCTGCGGGGGGAAACCGGAAGTCTCCACCAGGAAGCATTCTTCCAGGTCTTCGGGTAGCACATGTCTGATCCTAAAATTATCCACTGGCGCTGGCGATTTCCTTCTGAGATTTTACATCGAAATCCATCCTTTGAAACTGCGCCAACTGAAATAACCTGCGGGCGACCATGATATTCCATATCAACAGGAACAGCACCGATTGGGATCTGACGTTTCGAGAGTTGTCTTTTCCATGAGTTTTATCTCCTTGCGTGTGATCAATGACTGATATGACCTTCATTAACTCTAATGGAGCTTTCAAATGAAAGTCGTACAATTTTCTCCGTCAGATTCCCGTGAATTGCCTGCCAGGTCAAACTTTCTTCTTGAGAGGATTGTGCGTAGTCAAACTGTTTTCTCTATAAGAGAGTGTTTCTTAAGTAGTTTGAAGTCATGTTACAACGCCTTTCAAACCATGCTCAGCCACGAATTTCACGGATTTACACGAATTTTGCCCATCAAACGTCAAACCTTCGTGCTCTTTGTGTCCTTTGCGGTGATTTAAGAAACGGTCTCTAAGGAAAGAATGGATAACCCCGCTATGTCTACTTTTGGACAACATACGAATAAGGAACGGATTGTATACCATATGCACGCTGTTGCAGCGCCAGATGTTCCATAACACGAATAGCCCTGTGTCGTTAAATAATTAGCGAGCGCTTCCAGACTGCGACTCGATGTCCGTAACCGCCGAGCTTCGACTGGATGCGGCGAGGAAAAATAATCCGCTATGGGGTGCGGAGCTGATATTGAAAGAAGGAGAGTATTATGAAAAATCGTAACCATGTGCACGACCTTGAGTATGAGGAAGAGACCCGAGCAACAAAACCTGTCCTGACCGGCTTGCTTGTTGGTGGCCTGATCGGTGCCGCGACGGCGCTGCTCTTTGCGCCGCGTTCTGGCGAAGAGACACGTGCCGAACTGCGCGGCAAGGCCATGGAAATCCGTGACCGCACCGCTGAGACCGTGAAGGACAAGGTAGAGCTTGCCAAAGTTAAGGCCTCTGAGATCAAGGATGGTGTCGTAGAGAAGGCTGATGAACTCAGACACCGCGGTAAACGCGTCGCAAACGAGCAGTTGGACCGTGCATCCGAGGCTGTTGAAGCCGGACGGAAAACGGTGCAGGACTACTAGGCAGCGCCGTTAGTATCACTCTTCAAAGTGATATTCGAAATGACCCTCTCCTATTGCAGGAGAGGGTCATTCGTTTTAAAGTCTTTACTACCGCGCTCTAAAAACGGTCATACCCTGCGTTTGCTATAAACCCGAATTTTGGCCCTGTGCATGCTGACTGTTCCACTATTTCTCAGGCAGAAATATCAGCGCAATGATCCCAGTCAAGAGGGTGATGCCTGCGGCGATGTTCAATACTGGCACGATGCCGAGCACCTCCCCCAGTACGCCGGAGATACCGAGTACGCCGAACAGGCTGGTCAGCCCCACGGTGGAGTTCAGTGCCCCGGAGATCCGCCCCAGGTGACTGTTGGGCACCTTTTGTTGAAACAGCGTGTCCAGGGCTGCCATGCCGAGCGCAGCTGGCAAGCCGGTTAGAAGTGTCATGATAAATAGAACCGGCAAATAGGGAATGTTATAGCGCCCCAAAAGGATCAATCCCAGTACGATCTCCGACCATCCATACAGGCTGGCGGTTGGCATTTTCTTTCCGACCCTGCCTGCCAGCAGGCCCCCGATAATTCCGCCTATAGCCTGAACGGTGACGAGCAGTCCGAATATCCCCGGACCCACCTTGACGACATCCACAATGAACGGTGCGGTCAACGGATCGATCATCACGCCGCCAAAGTTCAGGAGGACCACGGTGATGAACAACACGGCCACCACTCGATTCCGTCGAACGATGTTGATCCCTTCCAGCCATTCCTTCCAGAATCGAGACCCTGTTGGGTTCTCCAGTTCTTCGTCAGGAACTGTTTCGGAGGGAGCTGCTCTCACTTCTGTATCTCGGATGGCAAGGATCATCAGACCGGCAATCACAAAGGTAATGCTATCGAAGAGAACCACCCCAGGCAATCCTGACATGGCAAGGATCGCTCCCCCGATCGGTGGGCCGATCAATCGCGCAAAGTTGTTGTTGAGCGCGTTCAATGAATTCGCGGGAAGAAGGTCCTCTTCCGGGACCAGTAATGGCAATAAGGCATTTTCTGCCGGCCCAAAAAACATTGCCAGTGCGGTCTGAAAAAAGCTGACCACATAAACAATCCACACAGATCCAGTGGACTCAACCAGCAGTAGGGGCAGGATGACGATTCCCTGGGCGATGCTGGTGATGACCATGACCCGCTTTCGATCCCAGCGGTCTACGAATACGCCGGCTATCGAACCGAACAGGAGGCGGGGCAGCAGGTTGGCTGCCACCATGACTGCGCTCGCGAACGTGGAGCCGGTTTCCTGATAGACGAAAAAGGGCAGGGCAATGAGGGAAACCCGGTCCCCCATTAATGAGATTAACCCGCCAAACCAGAGCAGCGCGAAATTGCGCTGGCGCAATAAAGTGAACATCGCCAACCTTTCGGATTATTTTTGAATGGAAGAGGGAAACTTAGAGCTTTATATTCGAATGAATTTCGAGGAGTTCAAAGGTATCCCGCCGGGAAATCACCGTCAGCTCGGCTGAACCAGCCACGCTTTGCAGCCGCGTGACAAACGCCTGCGATCCCTGGGCTTCAATTTGATGGGGAGGCAGCATCCTGAGCCGTGGATATGCACGCCAGAACTGTTGGGCTTCCGGCAGGGCCAGTACCAGCCCGGAAAGCGCCTTATTCGAAGCCCAGCCACAGGCCGGACAATGCAGAAGGATGCGCATGGTTTCTTTCGTGGGACGAAGTTGCACGAGTTCACTGTTGATACTGACGTCCAGGGGAAGGCTGCATGCCAGGCAGGGTGCTGTACCGGTTTGAAGTGCCTGTTGATACAGGGGCGCAAATGACGACAGCAGCCTGGAATAGGCAGGTTTGTACATCCTGGTGTTGCCCAGGAGATGGACGTGATAGGGCTTTGTCAGATCCAGCCCAGCCATGATTGCCTCTGGCTCGGGGTCACACGAAGGACAGCGAAGGGCAAACACCTCATTCTTTTGAAACCTGCCCTGCAAATGAATATGCGCGCACCACGGACACCAGATATTCGTCTCCTCCCACTGCGGACTACCCATCTCCACCAGGCCGAAGGCAGATGATTCTGCCCGCAGCTTCGTCTGCAATAATCGCTTCAGGGTAAGTTTGCCGCGCTGCAGTCGGACTGCCACTGTTCCCGGGCTGATTCGCATCCGGTCAGCGATCTCGGCATGCGATGATTCCCTGATGTAATGGTCGATCAGCAGTTGTGCGGTCTGTGGGGAAAGCAGCGAAAGAGCCCGATCGAGCAGCGTTGCCAGTTCATGCCGATCCAATTCAATCTCCACATTTGTTTCATCCCGGATCTCATCTTCGAATGGCTCATCCGAACCATCGACGGAAGTCGCCACATGGGCCTGTTCCTGAAAAGCCTGGCGGGACCAGTTCAAACACACATTGCGGGCAATGGCGGACGTCCAGGGTTTCAATTTGTCCGGGGAGGTCAATTTGTCCCGGCTTCTCCATGCAGCAAGTAACGTTTCCTGGGCCAGATCCTCGGCTGCCTGCCCGCTGCCTGCAAAGCAGGCACATAGGCGAACAAGACGGGGTCTCTCGCCTGCCAACGCTGTCTCAAAATCCATTTCATTACTGCTACATTGCATACCTATAATCCTTTAGTTATGTGCAAATTGTACCTACATCCATATATTGCACCTGAGCTGGATTTCTAACAGGTTTTTTAAAATTCAGTAAATCACGAATTTGATTCTAACCTCAGCATAACCCGTCATTGCGAGGGTTCTTTGCGAAGCAATCTTACTCCTCAGACGGAAAATTGCTCGAAAATATAAGATTGCTTCGCAAAGAACCCTCGCACTGACGGGTTATGCTGAGGTTAGAATCAAATTCGTGATTTACTGAATTTTAAAAAACCTGTTAGAAATCCAGCTCAGG
>JANMSY010000531.1:0-4447 GCA_031389865.1 Anaerolineales bacterium
GAGGTAGTCATCGGCGATTTTGTGTGCAACCACAAGCCCCAGTGCGGTTTTGCCGATGCCGCCCATGCCTGTAAGACCGCTGATCGTTGCGCCTTTGTGCGAGTTGAAATCTTCGAGTAATTGAGTAATTAGTGATTCACGCCCTGTAAAGTCCGCGGGCGGTTGAGGCAGTTGATGAAGGGAGCGAAAAACTATTTCAGCAGCATTCGTGCTCGACTGGCTTGATAACTTCTCACGAATTTCGTTGACGCCATCCAGGATATCTTCTGTCCGGTGATCAATACGCTGAACGGCAAGCCGAGTGACGATGTCCTGAAATCCCTTGACGCGTAAGAGTCTCAGGCGCAGGCAATCAATGTAAAGTGCAGTCGCTGCACGAATTTCATCGGGTGAAAATTGACTGGGCCAGTATTTTGTCAGGTCATCACTTAAGTGGGTTTCAAGAATGGTCTCGTTGAGATGAGACGGCAAGCTTTGAAGAGCTGCCTGAAACAATTCCCCATTGTGCAAAGGAAAACTCACAACCGCCTGGCTCAATTTATCGTTGCCAAACTGTTCCTTTGCGCGTTCGCGAAAGTCGTCCTCTGCCTTGCTGGCAGCTTCCAGCAGCGATTTCCTCGTCTCTTTTTCACCAAGCCACGCTTTTAGATTGTCCGCTACTGGTTTGATGATCGGCTTAAGCAAAAGTTCCGCAGGCTTTGGTATTAAGCTGGAAAGAACAGCTGAAACATAGTCAACAACTTTTTCTGCATTTGCCACAACGCCACCTCTATCTTGCTACAGCGGGATACATCCCATTGTAGGGAAAAAGAGGAGGAAAGGCAAGTGACTTTTGTTGTCGTTTCAGGGTTTTAACAAAGTCCATAATTATGTCACTCTCCCGAAGGACATCGGGACGATGTGAGGAAGCGTTCTTCCGCGACCGAAGAGTCTCATTCCCTGTAGTAGAGATGCTTCGCTCCGCTCAGCATGACATGTTGAGAATCTGTCAAGTGACTTTGTTAAAGCCGTGGTTGTCGTTTGAATGCAGGAAACTTGTCGGTTATGTCCCTTTCACTTTTTTCCATCCGAATGCGAGCATAAAAAAGACGGTTGCGGTCAGCACGATGGCTGCGCCGGAGGCGATGCTCAGGTAATACGAAAGGTACAAGCCGATCACTCCGGAAAGGGATGCAAAGACCGCGGCAAGGGTCATCATGGTGGATAAACGATTTGTAAGCAGGTAGGCGGTGGCGGCGGGGGTGACGAGCATGGCGACCATTAATGCCACCCCCACGGTTTGAAGCGAGACCGCCACGGTCACTGCGATGAGGGTCAGCAAAAGGTTGTTGAGCAGACCCACGGGCAGGCGCAGCGTGGTGGCGAGGATCGGGTCAAACGAGAGGGTCATGAACTCCTTGTAGAAGGCAAAAATAACGAGTAGTACAAGTCCGCCGAAGATCAGGATCAGCCACAGGCTTAGCGTGGAGACGCTGAGCACATCCCCGAACAGGAAGTGGCTCAGGTCCACGGCGTAACTGCGGACGGTGGAGATCAGGGCGATGCCGAGTGCGAACATCCCGGCGAAGATGATGCCGATGGCGGTGTCCTCCTTGATCTCGGCGTTTTTGCTGATCGCACCAATCCCCAGGGCGGCGATGACGGCTGTCCCCAATGCCCACCAGAAAAGCGGTTCACGCGCCCCGCCCGTCACGAGATATCCCAGTGCGATGCCAGGCAGTATGGTATGAGCCAGCGCATCGCCGAAGAAAGCCATGCCTCGCAAAACAACATACGTCCCCACCACTGCACAGACGATCCCAACGAGGACCGCAGCGATCATGCCGCGCTGCATGAATTCATAGGATAAAGGCTGCACGAAAAAGTTAATGAGTGTGGGCATCCTGTCCTTCGTCACAGCAATCATCCACAGCCAGGACATTCTCACCATTTGCAGCACGCAGCCTGCCGCCATAGGCAGTCAAAAGATTTTCTGTCTGCAATACTGTATCTGCGGTTCCGAATGCCACGATCTGATGATTCAATAACATGATGCGGTCAAAGTGACGCGCCGCCTGGTCGAGATCGTGGGTGGCAACCATGACGGTTACCTTTTGATTTCTCAATGTATCGAGCAAACCGAGCAGGCCTTCCTGCGATGGAGTGTCGAGACCGGTCAGCGGTTCATCCATCAACATCAGTTCGGCTTCCTGTGCCAGTGCGCGGGCGATGAACATGCGCTGTTGCTGTCCGCCTGAGAGCTGGCTGATCTGGCGCGAGGCCAGGCTGGTGAGCTGAACGGTTTCCAACGCATGCTGGACATAGTCCCAATCCTTTTTGTGCGGCCAGTTGAGTGGACCCAGTTTGGCGGAGCGCCCCATCATGACCACATCGGCGACATTGACGGGGAAGTTCCAATCGACCTGGCTGCGCTGCGGGATGTATGCAATGCAGACGTGTCCACACGGGCGCGAGCCAAAGAACTTCACTTCACCGGAGGTAGGCGGCAGCACGCCAGAGATCACCTTGAACAGCGTGCTTTTGCCTGCACCGTTTGGACCCACAACAGCGATACGTTCACTTTCATGCAGGTGGAAGGTAATGTCGTCCAGCGCATCCCGTCCGTTATAGCGCACGGTAATGTGCTGCACGTCAAGAATGGGCTGGTCTGGTTCGTGATGGATGTGTGGGTACATACGCTTCGTCTCCGCTATGCTGCGCTCAGCGCGAACGTAGTGCTTCCACGATCTGTGTGACGTCATATTTCATCATATCGATATAGGTCGCGGCGGGCGCGCCATCGGTCAATGACTCGAGATGCAGATCGGTGATCACCTTTACATCTGTTTCGCTTGCGATCTGTTGAGCCAGCATGGTGTTATCAGACGCATCCAAAAATAGGGCAGGCGCACCGCTGGATTTGATCTGGTCGATCAGCGCCGCGAGCTGCTGCGCGGAAGGCGACGCGTCAGAGCTGAAACTTTCGACGACCGTACCCACGATGGTGAAGCCGTATCGGTCTGCAAAATATCCAAACGCCTGGTGGTTGGTCACGAGCAGGCGCTTATCGGCGGGGATTTGCTTAACCTGGTCAGCGATCCACCTGTCAAGATCCTTGAGTTCGGCGATATATGCGTCCGCATTGGATCTATATACTGCTTCGCCTTCGGGGTCGAAGTGGGTAAGCGCCTCTCGGATGTTTTCCGCATAGATGATGACATTGTTCGGATCCAGCCACAGGTGTGGATCAACTCTCTGCTCACTTTCCGCGTCCGTTCTGGGACTGATGCCTGCTGAGGCTTCGATGACCGTTCTCTGCCCGTCAGCATTTTCCAGCAGCGCCTCCAGAAAGTGTTCATAGCCCGCGCCATTGATCAGCAACAATTTGCTGTCAGAGATCTTTGCCACGTCTTGTGGAGTGGGCTGGTAGGAATGAGGATCAGCACCCACAGGCAGGAGGGAATTCACATCGATACGGTCACCTGCGATGTTGCGCGTGATATCCGCCAGGACGGAGGTGGAAGTCAAAATAACGGGAGCATCGGTCCCTGAGTTGGAAGCAGGTTGTCCTCCGCAGGAGGAGAGAAGAACCGCGAATAAAACAACAGATAAGAACTGGCGAATCATGCCTGTCCTTTTTTGCAGTTTGGGCACAGACCGAATAGTTGCAGCCAGTGTTCGCTGATCTGGTATCCCGTTTTGCGGGCAATGGATTTGATGAGGGTCTCAAGATCATCGCCTTCGAAGCGCGCAGTTTCACCACACTGGCGGCACAGCAGCAGATGCTGATGACCCGCGGGTGCAGTGATAAATGCCTGGCATCCCTGCGGCTGGTGGACTCGCTGGATCAGTCCCTGCTGTTCAAGCGCTTCGAGCGTACGATAGACAGTGACCAGCCCGAGCGCAGGATGGGCGGAACGCGCTTCATCGTACACTTCGATGGGGGTTAGGGCATGCGTACTCTCTGCCATGATCTCCACGACGGCGCGCCGTGAATCTGTCAGGCGATAGCCTTGCTCGTTTAATTGAATCAGCCAGGGATGTTCACTCATTTACTTTTCCTGATATTGAAAATCATTTTCATTTACCATGATATTGGAAATCCCCCGTTTTGTCAAATCAGGTTATTAAGTGACCATACGCAATGTCATTCTCCCGAAGGACATCGGGACGATGTGAGCGGAGCGAAGAATCTCTGAGATTATCGTAGAGACCCTTCGCGGAGTTTATCCTGAGCCGGGCCGAAGGGCTCAGGGTGACGTACTTAAAGACATAAACTGCGTAAGGTCACTTACTTAACTTCCCCAGATCACCGTGTGATAAATAGCGGAGGCTGCGACCAGCAACGCGATCACGATGCCTGTGATCCTGGGAACAGGTCTTCGCTCTGCTTGCGGCTTGTGAAGCTGATCGGCATTGAGTTTTGCCCCCACTGCGGCAGTTGCAGGGATTGCAGCACAGATCATGC
>JANMSY010000538.1:0-3792 GCA_031389865.1 Anaerolineales bacterium
CGGAGCATCTGCCATGCGTGAACCCTATCTGCTTACATGTAGCGCGTTTGCGTTATGGGGATTTGTGGAACGACGCGCCTCGACTGCGGCTCTCGATGCTCCGCATCTCAAGCCTGCGCTCAGCGCGAACATATGGCTTGCACTCGGCCTTCTCGGTATGCTGCTTGTTTCTCCGGTTGTTGCTCTTATTACCATTGTTATCCTTGGCGGGTGGATGTTCTTCGCGAATGATAATCGTCAATTTTCGTGGACGGGTATCGCCGTGATTGCTGCTGTATTCATCTTCGGTCTTTTCCTTCTCTCGTCCTCCCTGAATCGTTCCGGTGAATTTAACTCCACGTCGCCTTTGCATGTGATCAATGACTGGTTGAAGCTCGCCGTCAAATGGGATGCCTATCAACTGGAACGCGATTCTGGATGGGTGCAAAAACTTTTCGATGAAATGCCCGAATGGATGCGCCTGCCGTTTGTCGCGGTCTACGGTCTTTTTCAACCCGTCCTTCCTGCCACATTCATGAAACCTACAAAGCTGATCTGGAAGATCATTGGGGTCCTGCGTGCCATCGGTTGGTACGTCATGCTTCCGATGCTGATCCTCTCCTTCAAAGCCGCGGCAGGGTCAGGATCCGGAAAGATCCGCAATCTCATCCTATGGCTTTCGCTTCTCGTGTGGATTTGGGTGTTGTTTGCCGCGTTGCGCGGTGGCGGCGACCTTTGGGACAATCCCCGCTATCGGACAATCCTGTTTGTGTGGCAGGCTATCGTTGCTGGATATACATGGGTCTGGTGGAGGGAAACACGAAACCCCTGGTTTTGGAGGATCGTCATTATGGAGCTTGTCTTTTTGGTGATCTTTACACAGTGGTATGGGAGTCGTTATTACCACTGGGCAGGTCAGCTCCCGTTCGCCGTGATGGTAGCGTTGATCGTGGGAATATGGATCCTGATTCTGGGCATCGGCGGGTGGTTGGATGGAAAGCGCGCTTGACAGTACCCCATGTAAGTTTATAATTCAGTCGTTGAATTTTGGAATCAAGGAGTTTCAATGCCCACCGCTCTTATCACAGGGATTACCGGACAGGACGGATCGTACCTGGCTGAATTACTACTCGCAAAAGGATATCGTGTCATTGGCGTGGCTCGTCGTACCAGCACGGTAACGTATGAACGCATCGAACACCTGCTTGATGACATCTCCGTCGTTCAGGGTGACCTGCATGATCAGGGTTCACTTTTGTCCCTGCTCGAAGAATACCAGCCCTCCGAAGTATATAACCTTGCAGCCCAGTCATTTGTACCCACATCCTGGAATCAGCCCGCGCTGACCGGAGAGATTACTGCGTTGGGCGTGACGCGCATCCTCGAAGCGATCCGTTTTGTAAACCCCAGGATCCGTTTTTACCAGGCTTCCTCCAGTGAAATGTTTGGACGGGTGCTGGAGGTGCCACAACGTGAGGAAACGCCCTTTTATCCGCGCAGCCCGTATGGGGTGGCCAAGGTGTATGGGCATTGGATCACCGTTAATTATCGCGAGTCTTTTGGAATGTTCGCAGCTTCAGGAATTTTATTCAACCACGAAAGTCCACGCCGCGGCCTGGAGTTTGTCACGCGCAAAATCTCGAACGCAGTGGCGCGCATCAAAGTTGGAAATGCAAAGGAATTGCGCCTGGGCAACCTGGAGTCACAACGCGATTGGGGGTTTGCAGGAGACTATGTGGATGCCATGTGGCGCATGTTGCAGCAGAAGGAGCCTGGCAACTTTGTCATTGGCATGGGTGAAACCCACTCCGTGCGTGAGTTCTGCGACATTGCCTTCAAGCACGTTGGGCTGAATTACAATGATTACGTGGTTCAGGACGAGCGTTTTTACCGTCCTGCGGAAGTGGATTTGCTGATCTCTGATCCGTCCAAGGCACGTTCCATCCTGGGCTGGGAGCCTTCAGTAAGTTTTAAAGAACTTGTCATTATGATGGTGGAAGCAGACCTTGAGCGGCAAAAAAGAAAGTAAAGCATGACTGATCTTTCATTGATCGTTCCTGTATACAACGAAGAGGAGAGCCTTCCATTCCTCATGGACTCCATTTGTACCAAATTTCAGCCTCTCAATCAGGAATGGGATGTCGTTTTTGTTGATGTCGGTTCGATCGATCATAGTATGGACTTATTGAAACAACTTGTTGAGCAATACCCCGAGCATGTGCGTGTGGTTGTCTTTCGACGCAATTTTGGACAGACCGCGGCCATCGCTGCAGGAATTGATTACTCGAAGGGAAATATCATTATTTTGCTGGATGCAGATATGCAGAACGACCCCGCTGATATTCCCATGTTACTGGCCAAACTGGATGAGGGATACGACCTGGTAAGCGGCTGGCGCCGGGATCGACACGATAACCGCGTTACCCGCACCATTCCCTCCAACCTTGCCAATAGCCTGATCTCATGGGCAACTGGCGTACACCTTCACGATTATGGATGCACACTCAAGGCCTATCGCCGTGAGGTACTGGATGGATTTCGTCTCTACGGGGAGATGCACCGTTTTATCCCGGTCTTTGCAAATTCCGTCGGGGCCCGCATAACGGAACTCCCGGTCCGTCACCATGCGCGTAAATTTGGCAAGGCAAAATACGGCCTGGAAAGAACCGTAAAAGTCATCCTGGATCTATTCACGGTCAAATTTCTGCTCACGTATTCCAGCAAGCCGATTTACCTTTTTGGGGGAGCCGGGATGACCCTCATCTTTGGCAGTGGTATCCTGCTTTCCTACCTGTTTGTGCGCAAAGTGTTTGAAGGTGTTTCCATCCTGGGTTCGCCGCTCTTCCAGTTGGGAGTGATGTTTTTTATCCTGGGTTTTCAGTCCATTCTGATGGGGTTGATTGCGGAACTGCTCGCGAGAACGTATCATGAATCCCAGCACAAGCCGACGTACACCATCCGGAAGATATTAGGAAAGTAGCCAGATGCCTTCCTGGTTGTCCCGTCATCGCCAGAGTATCGTGCAGATTGCCGGGACATTACTCGCTATTGTTTTGCTGGTCCTGCTGCTCAGAGAAGGTGGATGGGAAGGCATTCTGGCTGCCATGCAGAAGATCCAGGCTGTGGACCTGCTTTGGGTGGCGGTGCTGTTCATCATTTCACGAGTCGCGACAGTATGCCGCTGGCATGTTCTGCTGCGATCAGCAGACGTCAACATTCGTTTCAAGGATAGCATTGCGCTGACGTTCACCGGGCTGTTCGCGTCGAATTTCCTGCCAACAACCATCGGGGGCGATGTGGTGCGGCTGGCGGGAGCCATGCAGATGGGCTATGACCGGGCAGTCTGTCTTGCGTCCATTGCTGCAGACCGTTTGATCGGAATGCTCGGCATGTTGATGACAGTCCCCATTGGAATATTTTATTCCTGGAATATCCTGTTAGGCACCCTGCTTGATCTGTCATTTGTTGGTTTTGTTGCAAAGCCGCTTGCTTTTATCAAACGTACTCTTGCGACTTTCTCGATCTGGCTCCAAAAACCAGGCTCGCTGTTCCTGTCCCTACTCTTCACGTGGGTGCACATGCTTTGTATGTTCGGTTCAATATATATTTTCACGGACGATCTTGGAAGCCATGTTTCATTTTGGATGATCGCAGGTGTGTGGAGTCTCACGTATTTCATTACACTCATCCCGATCTCGATCAATGGATATGGCTTGCAGGAACTATCATTTACATTTCTGTTCTCACACGTGGCCGGCGTGGCGCCCACAATGAGCCTGACCATAGTGATGCTCATCCGCGCCTATCTTGTGA
>JANMSY010000543.1:0-3730 GCA_031389865.1 Anaerolineales bacterium
CACGATCAAACAGAATCTGTTCTGGGCATTCTTCTATAATGTGGTGCTTATCCCGGCTGCAGCACTTGGATATTTAAACCCAATGCTCGCCGCGGGTGCCATGGCATTCAGCAGCGTGTTCGTGGTTACGAATAGTTTGAGATTGCGAAAGCAGAACATATAGCCTCCTGTGCCAGACATACCTATCAAAATTTAATAAAAGGAAAACTTTAACATGAAAAAATTAACTCTCCTCATTCTCACCGCATTGATGCTCATTGTTGCCGCATGTGCTCCGCAACAGAGTGGACCTGCCAAAGCCGAATTGCCCGCAGGCAAGGCATATGCTGAAGGCAAGGAAATCTTTTTCGTCCATACTGAATCCTCAGACCCGGGCGTTTCTGAAACACTCACGAATATGATGAAGTCGCCGGTACTATATGTGCCATCGCTGGCGAACGTCCCTGATGAATTGTTGGCGAATGTGTACGTATTTACCAACGGCGTGGAAGGCTCTGGTCCCTTCGGTTTTCAAGCTGATGTCTTCGACAACCCTCCTGGCACGGACGGATATACTCCTCTCCGTCGTCTAAACGTCATCACCTGGGCAGAGGGTACTACTGCTCGTGAGATCACATCCGTCGCGGACGTGCTGGCGGCGGAAGCTGCTGGCGAACTGACCATTGAGCAGCCTGGTGTTGTCATCAATATGCCTTTCGTCGTTTGGGATGGCGGTAAGCGCTAGACAATTGAAAGACTTCGGGAGTCTTAGCATTGGATTAATTTCTGAAAAGATTTCCGGAGTCCTGCACGTTTCCTTGTATACTTACCGCTTACTCTAATTTCCCTGAGGTCAAATGTCTAGAAATCAAAAACCGCCCGTTGATCCTGTTATCCTCGTTATGATCGGAATCGTATTTATTGCAGTAGCGATTGGGCTTGCTGTCGTTCAGTCCGGCCCAAACTCGGGTACTATCGCGAATGATTCCGGGACCATGAGCCAGCTACTGGTCGCGTTTGTTACTGGCTTGACCACGGGTGGATTAAGTTGTCTTGCTGTGCAGGGTGGTTTGCTCGCAAGTTCACTTGCTCATCAGATCGAACAGGATTACGTCCAGCAGGCGGCGCATCATCAGCCCCGCAAAAAATCTAACGTTCAGACGCCTGCCCGTTCCAATTCAGCGTTCCCCATCTTTCTCTTCCTGGTTGCGAAAGTGGTCGCCTATACCCTGCTTGGCGGGCTGCTTGGCTGGCTGGGTTCGTATCTCACGCTGAGCCCGATGACACGTGCCTTCCTTATGATCGCCATTGGCATTTTCATGGTGGGTAATGCGCTCCGTATGTTCAATGTGCACCCGATCTTTCGTTACTTCTCCATTGAGCCGCCTAAATTCATCACCCGCTATATCCGTCGCACTGCCAAAGGGACGGATACTTTTACTCCCATTTTCCTGGGTGCGCTGACTGTCTTCATTCCCTGCGGAATTACACAAGCCATGATGGCAACCGCGCTGGGCACGGGCAGCGTTGTGATGGGCGCCGCACTGATGTTCGCCTTCACGCTCGGAACAAGCCCGGTTTTCTTTGTTGTCGCGTATTTGACCACCGAACTTGGTTCCCGCCTGGAAAAATTCTTCATGCGCTTCGTTGCGGTCGTTGTCCTGATCTTGGGGCTTGTGACGATGAACGGCGGCCTCAACATCCTGGGTTCGCCTCTCTCGCTTCAAAACCTCGCCCGAAGCCTGTTCCCGTCCAACAGCGGACCAGCACCCGTGGCACAGGCCAACCAACCTGCCCCTGTTGAAGGTGAGGTAGTGTTATATGTCCAGAATGAGGGCTACTTTCCGCAGACTCTCAGTGCCCCGGCCGGTAAGGATTTCATGCTTAATCTGATTACCGATAAAACCTATTCCTGTGCCCGTGATTTTGTCATCCCTGCGCTGGATTTTTATGAACTGCTGCCGGACACTGGGAATGTTCAAGTCAGCATCCCCGCACAGGAAAAAGGCAGCAAACTTTTTTTCACATGCTCCATGGGAATGTACACTGGCCAGATCGTGTTTGAATAAAGAGGAAACCCATGATCAAAAAAACATTCAAAGTTCCTGATATGACCTGCACCAACTGTGCCATGAAACTCGAAAGCCTCGAAGATACACTCGATGGTGTTAAAGAGATCAACGCCAGCTATCACAAATTGCTGATGGTCATTGAGTACGATGAAGCAAAATTGACCGAGGAACAGATCATCGCCGCAGTGAAGAAAAAGGGCTATCAGGCTGTGTCGGTATAGCTTCAACCAATTGAACACCCAGGGCTTTGGATAATTTCCAAAGCCTTTTTATTTTGCCGAATGTGCCGAGCGTTTTGCAATGGATTTTATCCCGCCATGGAGTGGAGAGGGACATGGTCTCCTGGATGGGATGTTTACCTCCGCCCTCGTTTCCGTGTATACTCTTCCCATGCCCCGCTATTTTACCCTCCACGAAGCAAACGAAACGCTAAACACCATCCGTCCCATTATGGACGAAGTTCAGGCAATACGCCAGGAGATTCTCTCCAACCAGCCAGACGCATGGGCTGCCCTCGAAAAGTCCCTGGGCAACGGTGGCAATCGGGCCCTGAGCAACATCATGCAGGACTTCGAAAAGCTGGATGCGCTCGTTCATCGCATCCAGGATACCTCTGTTTTGATCAAGGATATAAATATCGGCCTGTTGGATTTCCCAGCATTGAAAGAGGGCCGCGAAGTGTACCTTTGCTGGCAGTTTGGGGAGGGGGACATCGCCTACTGGCATGAAATCGAAGCCGGATATGCGGGCAGACAGCCGATTGATACCTTTTAGGCCAGGCCCTGGTGACAAAACTCCAGCCCCTTGTGTTCAAAAAAGTTAAATCATCCCAGCAACCCAATTGGAGATAAATGAACAAGGGTATTTTGAATGGTGTTGCCGCGTACGCGTTATGGGGTTTCTTTCCCATTTACTGGAAACTATTGCACCAGGTCCCCGCCTTGCAGGTGATCGGACACCGAATAGGCTGGTCATTTATTCTGTTGCTTGCCTTTATCCTGTTCACCCGCAATTGGAACGATTTCCGTGGCGTAGCGCTGACCTCAAAAACAATTGGCATCTATTCCATCGCTGCCATCCTGCTCACGATCAACTGGCTCGTTTATGTCTGGGGAGTCAATTCCGGCTTTATCGTGGAAACCAGTCTGGGCTATTTCATCAACCCGCTGCTCAGTGTGCTGCTTGGCGTCATTTTTCTGCGTGAGCGTCTGCGCACTGCCCAATGGATTCCTGTGGTCATTGCTGCCATCGGTGTGATTTATCTTACCGTAGTTTATGGCCGCCTGCCGTGGATTGCGCTTACACTCGCCTTTTCATTCGGATTTTATGGCTTTGTCAAAAAACTTGCGCCGCTTGGCTCGCTCTATGGATTGACTCTCGAAACCGGAATCGTCTTCCCCATCGCCTTGATCTATCTTCTTGCTATCGAGTTGAGCGGAACAGGCGCGTTCTTTCATGATAGCGTATTGACCAATATCCTGCTGATGGGTGCAGGCGCGGTGACGACAATCCCGCTGCTCATGTTTGCCTCGGCTGCCAAACAAATCCCGCTCACCGTGATTGGTCTTCTGCAATACATTGCGCCGACAATTCAGTTTCTGATCGGTGTGTTTATTTATAAGGAACCGTTCGATCGAGCGCACTTCATCGGCTTTGGTATTGTCTGGCTTGCGCTCATT
>JANMSY010000053.1:0-2139 GCA_031389865.1 Anaerolineales bacterium
CCCCGCTCTCCTGGAAGGCGCTTGTTTCGCAGCAGATAATCAATCCGCCGCCCCTCACATCTCCAACGCCTTCTCGATCCGTTCGCAGAGTGTCTTCAAACTCACGAGTTTAAACATACCCAGAATGGTAATCGTCATAAGCCACCCCCTCACCGTGACGTTTTATTCCCATCCATGATTGACGTTAAATAAAAAACTCACATACGAAGGGTCTTCGATGTGAGTCCAGTTCCATATCACGGGATCAGTTGTCGGCTTTCACAGGAGGCTATAACTCCCAAAAGCGGAACCGCTCCAGCCCGGCGATGACGTTGCTCCAATTCACTCCCAGGGTGGTGGAGATGCTAAAGACTGTCCCCCAGAAGAGGTCGGCGATCAATGGGACGTACCAGAACGCGAGCAGGATGATCCACATGGTTGCGCCGCGGATGCGGTCCACCTGCGCGCGGATGATAGGGCTAAGGAATGGCTCGAGGGCATTGTAGCCGTCGAAGGGCGGCAGCGGGATGAGGTTGAAGAGCACGGCGGAGATTTGCAGCACCATCAAAAAAGAGAGCCCCGGCCAGATGCCCGAGTTGGTGACCGGTGATAGGCGCAGGATGACGGCCAGGATGATCGCGATCAGCAAATTGGAGGCCGGGCCCGCAAGTGACATGGCACTCAGCCAGTAACGGCTGCGGATCCGCCACGTTTCGATATAGACTGCGCCGCCCGGAAGGCCAATGCCGCCCATGAGCAGGAATAGCAATGGCAGGATGAGCGAAAATACAGGATGCGTATATTTAAGAGGGTTGAACGTGAGATACCCCTTTTCACGTACCGTGGTATCGCCGCCATAATAGGCAACCAGCGCGTGCGAAAATTCGTGCAGGCAGAGCGAAAAGATCCAGCCGACGAAGACAATGGTGAAAGTCATGAGTTACTTTTCCTCGTAGCCTTTGGGATGTGATTGATGCCATTGCCACGCACTGGAAATGATATCGTGAAGGTTGTCATGTTCGGGTTTCCAGCCAAGTTCACGCTTGATCTTTTCGGAGGATGCCACCAGGCGGGCAGAATCACCGGGCCGACGCGGAAGCTCGTTAACCGGGATCGGATGTCCCGTTACCTGACGCGCTGTCACGATCACCTCGCGGACCGAGTAGCCGTTCCCGCTTCCAAGGTTGTAGATCAGGCTGTCGCGTTCGCTGAGTCCATCCAATGCCAGCAGGTGCGCGCTGACCAGGTCTGCGATATGGATGTAATCGCGGATGCAGGTGCCGTCGGGCGTCGGGTAATCTGTGCCATAGATGTTTGCCGAATCGCTCTCACCCAATGGAACGCGCAACACCAGTGGAATCAGGTGCGACTCGGGCTGGTGTGCCTCACCATGGTTCGGCAGCGCGCCGCATGCATTGAAGTAACGCAGGGCGGCGAAATGCAACCCGTGAATTTGACGATACCATTCGAGGGTCTGCTCGATCAGAAGTTTCGTATGCCCATACACATTGGTTGGGCCCAGTGGAGAATCTTCCGTCAGCGGCTCATCGCTGGATTTGAACACCGCAGCCGTGGAGGATAGGACGAAACGCTTCACGCCAGCACGGACGGCTGTTTCCATTAACGCGAGTGAGTTCGTAAAATTATTGTGATAAAAACGCCCCGGTTCCTTCATGCTTTCCCCCGCTTCAATGAACGCGGCAAAGTGCATGACCGCGTCGAACTTCTGCCGGGTCAGCGTTTCTGCCAGTGTGTGACTGTCTGAAAGATCTGCCTGGACAAAATTGGCTCCTGCCGGGACCGCTTCACGATGACCGGTGACCAGCGAATCATAGACGGTCACCTGGTGTCCCGTCTGAACAAGTGCTTCGGCGGTCGCTGAACCGATATAGCCTGCCCCGCCTGTGACAAAAATATTCATAAAACTCTCCTGAGTGGACGGATTATATACTTATTATGTCGTTGCGAGGAGGGCGTTCTTCCCGACGAAGCAATCCCCAATTAAATGACGACACGTCTACAACATGCTTTGTCCATTGAACGGGAGACTGCTTCGCAAAGAACGCTCGCAGCGACATTTCTCGTAAAGTTATGGCGTATTCCACTGCCCGGCATACCAGCGAATATATTCCTCCACATGCGCTCCCCAATAGTCCTCGG
>JANMSY010000603.1:0-2782 GCA_031389865.1 Anaerolineales bacterium
CGCCGCCGAGGATGGCGGCTAAGCATATGAAATTATTAATCACCTGCGCAAGCGGACTACTCGGAATCAATCTCGCGATGGAAGCAATGCATGAGCATGACGTCGTGGGTGTGGACCGCGGCAGGTTGAAATCTGCTCCATTCCCGGTGATTAATAATTTCATATGCTTAGCCGCCATCCTCGGCGGCGAGGACGCCGCCTGGAGCAAATTATCCTTCCAGCTTTCCCTGCACGAACAATTCTTCGAAGGGTGCGACGAATTCCCTGATACCGTTGATATCCAGCCATTCGGTGTTGGTATCACTCGAGTAGCGATATCCTTCTGGAAGAGCCTGGCCCTTGTCCTTCCATGAATAGCCAAACCATGTCGCTTCGGCAGGTTGGATCACGTACATCTTTTCGAGTTCCAGGGTGTGACGCGCTTCGTCATCGGAGATCAGGTCTTCATGCAGTTTTTCGCCAGGACGGATGCCAATGATGTTGATCTTTGCATCCGGGACGATCGCGTTGGCAAGGTCCACGACTTTGGTGCTGGGGATCTTCGGCACAAACACTTCACCACCCTCCATTTGCTCGATGCAGCTCATCACAAAGCGCACTCCTTGATCAAGCGACAGCCAGAAGCGCGTCATGCGGTCATCTGTGATGGTGACGGCTCCACTGGAACGCTGCTTGAGGAACAGTGGAACCACGGAGCCGCGACTCCCCACCACGTTCCCATATCGGACACACGAATAGCGGGTCGCGGTACCCGCCGCGTATGCATTGCTTTGAATGGTCAGCTTCTCAGCGGCAAGTTTGGTCGCGCCATATAGGTTCGCGGGGCTGACAGCTTTATCCGTGCTGATGGTCATTACCTTCTGTACGCCCGCATCCAGCGCGGCTTCGACGACATTCGCCGTCCCCATAATGTTGGTCTTGATGGCTTCCATCGGGTTGTACTCACAGGCAGGGACCTGCTTCAGCGCCGCGGCATGAACGACAATATCCACACCATGCATGGCGCGCAGCAGGCGTTCGCGGTCGCGCACATCGCCAATAAAATAGCGCAGCGACGGGTGATCGTATCCGTGCATTTTCATTTCGTGCTGCTTCAACTCATCGCGGCTGAAAATGATGATCTTCTTCGGCTGCTTTTCCTCCAGCGCGATCCTTGTAAATTTCTTGCCGAAGGAGCCTGTTCCGCCCGTGATCAGAATTGTTTGATTTTTCCATTCCATGATTACCTCTTTGCTTCTTATTAGTAGTCTCGATACGACGACGGAAAAGCACCTCCATCTACTCGACCACCGGAAGTGTATGTTACTTTACGGCTTCAAACAAGCCAGAGTCTTTTGAGATAAAAATTCTGCCTTGTTCCTGAATTTCTTTTTTCAGGCAATTCTGAAGTGTAGCAAGCTCTTCTTCCGAGAGTTCAGTTGTCCGAATAGCTGAGAGAATATAGGCCATCAGTGGTTCCATCTCTGTAACATGCAAATTATCTTCATAACGCGATAAGGAAATTTGAGAGAAATAAGGTTTTAGTTGATCCAATCCGTTTTCAAGCGTGAATTGAATAACAAACGATTCCCAGACATTATCAATATGAATTTGTCGAAACCAATCCATAATTTCGTGCATATGATTCTCGCCAACAGTTGTTGCAATCAAACGGCCGCCAGGTTTCAAGACTCGTTTGATCTCTGCTATGGCTTTTGCGCGGTCGGGGACATGATACAGCATGTGATTGGCGATCACCACATCAAATGTTTCATCCTCATAAGGAATGGACTGGGCGTCGACCTCTTTGAACTTGAATGTTCTGCCAGTAACGACCAGATTCCTCCAGGCGGCATCCAGCATCCCTGAGGAAAGATCGCTGACGGTGATGCGCCATCCTGCCGGGATTCGGTTTGCATTCTCCTTCCACAAATATCCGGGACCACATCCAAGCTCCAGGATATTTGCGTCTTCGGGCAGTTTAAGAAGACGATCAAAAACCCAATTCATCCAACCATACGGATTTGTACTAAAACGCTCATGGATCGCCACCCGCGCGTCAAGATTAACTGAGTCCTTGTATTGGTCGGTCTTCAAATATTCCTGGTCGGTAAACCTGGACATAGTCTCCAATCTCCAGTCTCTGAATTTCTACTTTTTGATGACGATCAGTGGATACTGCCCATTCTCACCGAAGAAACGAGGGAATCGTTCTTCGAGCCAGTACACCCAACGCAGGGCTGCCTTGCCACCAAACTGCGGACGGACGAACCAGCGCATAAAACGTGGACTCAAGCTGCGCCACGGGAAGACTTCGTATTTCAATTCGCCACTCAGTGCATTCTTCAACCAGCGCGGCGTCATCTTTTCGACAAATGTACCCGTCTGATCTTCCTCTCCGCTCCAGACCTTCTTCTTCTTGGCGGAGCGTCCGCTAAAGAGACGGGCCAGCCCGATGAACGGTTCGGCCATGCGCATCAAAAGCGGATTATGCCAGCCGTTGATCACGACAGCCGATTTTCCTTTTTTTAAAACACGGTTCAGTTCAAGATAGGCATGCTTATGTTCTGTGAGCGCCAGGTGGTGGATCGTATGCATCGAGACTACCCCATCGAATACTTCAGGCTTGAACGGCAGGTTGGCAATATCAGCGACAACAAATAGGCCCCTATCGCCGAGTCGTGTGCGCGCTTCTCTCAACGCCGTGATGGAAATATCCGCGCACAGGCGATAGCGATAATTTTCGGAATAGGTCAGATATTCGGGCCACTGCACGGGACCGGAACCGGCGTCGAGCAGGATG
>JANMSY010000605.1:0-4596 GCA_031389865.1 Anaerolineales bacterium
CGCCGCCGAGGACGGCGGCTTGAGCTTATTGACCAACAAACTTTGAGTGCTCCCACGTTCGATCGCAGAGCCTAAAGAGCCATGACTACTTCCGTCGAACTAGGGAAAAAGGGATTTGAGGCTGGGATGATGTTTTTCAATCGGGTAGATCGCACTGCCTTGAGCGGGACGGAGTCCAAAATATGATTTTGGGGATGGTGCTGGCTTCCGGTTGGAACGGTTTACCTGTGTTTCGGCTGCGAAATATACGATCGTGCAAGTAGAATACCCTGTACATGCCCGTTCAGCGTTCTGCCAAATCTACTCCAACAGGGCAGGGTCAGGGGATGGTGACTTCAACGTATGGATGGACGAGACCTTCCAGATCTTTCTCAAATGGTGGACAGCTTCCCTGCGGGCATAGCGGGGCAGGAAATTCGGCAGAATATAAACGAACGGAGTGGCTTCATACAACGCATCGATGGCGGTTTCGTCCAACGCTCGTCTGGCAACCCACACAAAAGGGGATGCGGGCGGATGAAGATGGAGCCATTCTCCTGTGTCTGGTGAATTGAGGTCGGAGACGATCATTGTAGCGCTACCGGGTTCCTTGTAAGTCCGGTTCTGCAAGTTGGCGAACGGACGGAACGTGTATATGTCGCGATAATGTTTTTTAACTTTGAGGATCGCGGCGTGCGGGTCGTTGTATAAATGGGGATTGTGTGCTTTGATCTGCTCGACCAGCATTTCTTTTTTCTCGGCAGCACGCAGCGCAAAACTATGCCCGATCCGCCGCACGTAAATTAACTTTTCCGGGATCTGGTAGCCGCGATACCCCAGCCCGGTGAGGCGCACCCAGAACTCCCAGTCCTCGAAGCCTTCCCGCATTTCTTCGAAGAACCCGCCTGCTCTTTCCCAGGCTGTTCTGCGAAAAACGGCGAGCGAATTGAACTGGTTGGCATAAAGAATCTCGTCGGGGTCAAATGGTCTTGCATACCAGACCCGGCTCTCGCTCCCAAAGACTTGCGTCCAGGACCCCACGAAGGAGATGCCGCTGTTGCTCTCCATCATCGTCGTTGCTTTCTCGAGATACGTAGCCTGCAGTTTGTCGTCCGCATCCAAACAGCAAATATATTTCCCCTGCGCTTCACGGATGCCTGCATTACGGGCAGCGGGCAGTCCCATATTTTGCGGCAGGTGGATGACACGGGTTTTCGGCCGTTCCAGGGAGTTCAGGATAGGGACAGTTTCTCCATCGGTCGAGCCATCATTGACAATGAGAATCTCGAAATCCTGGAGGGTCTGCTCCAGGATACTTTGAACGGCTTCATTTACGTATTGTCCGTGGTTGTAGCAAGGAATGACAACACTTACAAAGGGAAGTTCTCGGGGCCATGGAGGCAAAGACTGGATTTTTAATGGGTACGCCCTCTTCAATATTCTCCAAAAGAACGTTATAAAAAGAGTTCTCCAGGTGTAAATCACGAATACGATATTCCTGTGGGCACGCGGTTCAAATAGAGGTCGACCGCCTCCTTCGTGTTTCCGAGAAAGCGCAAATGTCCATGGTCGAGCCAGGCGGCGCGGGTACAGGTCTTTTCGACTTCCTCCATGCTGTGGGTCACGTACAGGGTCGTGGCGCCATTTCTTTGGAATTCATGGATGCGCTCCAGGCTTTTTTCGCGAAAAGCGGCATCCCCCACGGCCAGGGCCTCATCCACGATGAGGATATCCGGCATCTGGTCGGTCGCGACCGAGAAGGCCAGGCGGGCGAGCATGCCTGAAGAGTAGGTCCGTATCGGAGCATCGATAAAGCTTCGCAGCTCGGCGAACTCAACGATGGCGTCGAATCGCTCATGGATGTGCTTGTGGGAATAACCGAGCAGGGTTCCGTTCAGAAATATATTTTCACGCCCGGAAAGCTCCGTGTGAAAACCAGCACCCATGGCAAGCAGCGGCGCAACACGCCCCCTTACCCAAACCCGGCCTTGCGTGGGTTTTAGCACGCGGGCAACGAGTTTGAGCAGGGTGCTCTTACCGGCGCCATTCGCGCCGATCAAGCCAAAGACCTCGCCCTTCTTTACCTCAAAACTAACGTCTTTGAGTGCCCAGAACTCATCGTTTCGAATGCGGCGCTGGATCTTCCGAATGGCATATTCCTTGAAGGTGGACACGTGTTCACGTGGCACGAAATATCTAATCGAGGCATGTTCCACCCCAATGACAGCATTGCTGTCTGAAAATCCATTAGGCCCGGTATGCAATTTCATCGGTCATCCTCGAAAAAATGATCCAACCCAAGATAAGTGTTCCAATGCCGATGATCGAACAGATCGCCACGGATTGGAGGGAGGGCATCCGTCCATAGTACAGGGGATCTCTGAACAGATTCACCAGGTGGAAAAGCGGGTTGAACTTGAGCAGGGAAAGCAGCCAGGGCGGCAAGATATCGGTCGGATAAATAATCGGCGTGAGGTACATCCATGCCAGCAGAATGATGTTGTTGTACACTTCCACAACATCCGGAAACCGTACCCCCAGACTGGCGATGATCAGGGTCAGCCCCAGGGTGAACATGGCAAGCAGCGCCATGGGGATGAAGACTAGGAAGAAGTAAATCGTGGGAGGCTTACCCACGACGATGCTCACCAGGAGAAAGGGCAGAAGGGAGAGCAGCAGGTTGACGAAGCCCGTTCCCACGGCGGATATGGCGAAAATGGAACGCGGGAAGTAGATCCTGCCGAACAGGTCGCCGCCCCAGACCAGGCTGCCGATGCCCATGACCGTGCCCTGCGAAAAAAAATTCCACATAATCAATCCGCTGAGGATATACGCGGCATAACCTTCCACCGTGATGAATAAATTCGAGAAGACAACGGTCAGGATAATCATCATCCCCAACGGGTTGAGCATGGTCCAGGCGATGCCGAGGACGGAACGTTTATAGCGGGCGGTGATATCGCGCTTGATGAGATGGAAGATCAGATCTTTGTAACGCAGGGTCTGCTGGAGCTCATCCAGCCAGGCTGTTTGCTGTTTGGCCGAGTCGTAGAAAGGAACATCGTTTTCTTTTATCATTTTCTCTGATGCAGTATCCTTTGGTTTGTTTTTGCAGGTAGCGTTTCAATTCTACCGCTTGTCACACGCATATGGAATGCGTAAGGAAACATTTTCAACGTTTCTAAGCTTAAATCTAGACTTCAACTTGGCGCAATTGCGCGGCACCCTGTAAACCAAGAAAGACGATTATATCAACATTGTTTACGTTGGCTGGCCACTCTGCCAGTTGTTGGACCTGGTCGCGTTAGGTTCTGCCTTATCCAAAGGTGTTTGGCGGGAACACCCGCGACCAGATTGTCAGCCAAACCACAAGGACTTGATCCATTTCTTTACGAATCCCGGAAGAAATCGGCGAATGCCGGAAACAGATTTCGGGACGGACGTCTTGTTCACACTTTGGGCATTGGCTTGACCAGGAGATAGGTCTCCAGCTGGGAATGCGGTCGGATCCAGCCTCTGATGGTCAAAGAAGTCATTGAGTCCGGAGAGTATATCTCTCAAACGTCTCTCCACAGCCTGTCTTCGGTACTCTGCCGCAGGATCATCTTCCTGAGTTTGGTCCTGCCAGTCGCGAATAACGCTCGTGATACGTTTCAAGTCGTACTGTAGGGAATAGGTGTGTAATTTTTGACAGTTGAACCCGGGATCCAGATAATCGGAAAGAGCATCGTTGATACTTGAGAATACCGTACAGCCACATGCCAGCGCTTCGAGCGGCGGTAAACCGAAACCCTCGCTCAAGCCATGCTGTGCCCAGTATTCGGAAGAATCATAGAGGTACACCTTGGCCCGGTTGAAGACCGCCGCAAGATCCTCCACCCATGAATCAAGGACCGTGACAGAACAATGAAGTTGTAAGGCGGGCACCAATTCTTCCAGCAAATAGCGCGAAGATTTTCGCTTTTGCACCAACACATCGATGTCCCGGTTTTGATGCCGGTTTGTGAATTCCTCTGAGATCATGGCCGGCAGATAATAGATCAGGGAATCGGGTGCGTGTTCGCCCCAATAGGCTAGCGTATGCCGGCTGCCCGCGATGATGGGAACGCGCGCCGGAACGTTAAATCCATACCCTGTGCTGTAGGATAAATATACAACGTTCCTGTCCCCCAGCCGGTGGATCAGATCAGGAACATGAGGCCCCCAATGGATAATGAAGATCGAGCTGGCGGTATCAGCCTGCTGGAGGATATCGTCCAAAAATGGCACACTGACATCCCGGTTTTCGTATACAACCGCGTGTGCGGGCGCGACGCGCCTGGCAATCTCCAGAAGCCTCACCTGGGCAAGATGGCCACCGCTTTCGATGTTCATTTGTGGGAAAAGGAAGTAGATGTCTCTCAATCGAAATCTTTCGGAACGCTGGAAATGTCCTCTCAAAGAGAGGAGAGCACAGTATTGAATAATTTACACATTAAAACGGATGAGAACGTTAAACTACACCTATGGTGATGGAGGATTGAATCTTTACAGCAGGAAAACTGCCATTTGTGTGCGTGTGATAGTGTTATCTGGACAGTAATAGTCAAGTCGCTCCCGCAATTTTTCGAGCCGCAG
>JANMSY010000453.1:0-4930 GCA_031389865.1 Anaerolineales bacterium
CGTGAAATTCGTGGCTGAAAATGGCTTGAAAGGCATCCTGGCGAGACTTCAACATACTTAAGAAACACTCTCTTAGAGCAGGAGAAGAGTTATGGACGACCTATATTATTCCGATTACATCGAACTCGACAGGATCTTGAACAGCCAGCACCCACGCAGTTTTTCTTCCATGGAGAATGGTAACGATGAGATGCTTTTCATCATCATCCATCAGGCATATGAGTTATGGTTCAAGCAGATCATTTTCGAACTCGACCTGGCGCGGAATATTTTCGTGCGAGACAGGATCAATGACAACTCAGACGACCTGAGCAGCGTTGTGCAGAAAATGAGACGTATCGTCAAAATTCTGGAGCTCATCAACCAGCAGGTTGGCGTTCTGGAGACAATGACCGCGCTCGATTTTCTTGAATTCAGGAATGTCCTTCTGCCTGCTTCGGGTTTTCAGAGTAAACAGTTCAGGTTGATCGAAGCAAAGCTTGGCCTGAAAATGGAACAGCGATACAAGGCTGAATATTACAAGCACACGCGCCGCGGCAGCCTGTCCGAACCCGATTTGCAGGAAGTGAACCTGGCCGAAAGTGAAAGCACTGTAAAAGGGCTCATTGTACAGTGGCTGGAGCGGATGCCGTTCTTCGATGAGAAATACTGGGCCGACTATAAAGGTTCCAATGAACTTAACGATAAAGAGAAACATCAGTTCTGGGTGGATTATCGAAATGCCTACCAAACCAGTCTCTCTCAGAATGAGACCAGCAGGTTGATGGAATTCGATAAGGTCTTCTTTGATGAAGGCCGGGGAGAAGTCCCTCCAGCAGCCATGCGCGCCGCACTTTTCATCACGATCTATCGCAACCTGCCGATCTTCCACATGCCATTTGAATTGCTGAACACCCTGTCCGAAATTGACGAGCTGCTCTCCAGCTGGCGCTACCGGCATTTCATGATGGTGCGCCGCATGATCGGCATCCGCACAGGCACAGGTGGCACCAGCGGGGCTGGCTATCTCGAAGGGACGTTGAGTCAGCACTACGCATTCCGCGAGATCACCGAAGTGGCAACGTTCCTGATCGAGCGCAGCAAGCGGCCTGTGCTGCCGAATGCGTTAAAGGAGAAGGTGAGTTTCAATGTCTAATATGGAATTGCGAATGAAGGCTCATTCAGTTACCATAGTTACCCGAGTAGGCAAATCATTTTCCTCCGGAAAACCAACAACCATAATTTCATCAATGGGGTCTAATCCCCGGATAATTGTTACCCGTTTATCTACAGAAAGGATGTGCTCAAATGTTGAATCTAAATTCGGTCATGATCGGAACGAAACAATCCGCTGTGCTGGCTGCCTTCTATGAAAAGGTTTTGGGAAAGCCAGCGGACATGGTTGATCAGGATAATGGTTTTTGGGGATGGCAGGCGGGAAGTGCATTTATATCGGTACTGGAGCATTCTGAAATGGGTGGCAACTCAAAAGATCCCGGGCGGGTGATGTTCAATTTTGAAACCGCGCAGGTGAAGGAAGAGTTTGAGCGCATCAAAGCAGCTGGCGCCACTGTCATTAGAGAACCCTATCAAATGGGAGAGGGATGGATCGCAACCCTGGCTGACCCTGATGGGAACTACTTCCAATTGGTGACTCCGATGGGATAGTACTCAGACAACGGGCAACTGATTGAGGGAACTTAAGGACCATTCGAAGTGTGCAAAGTTCCCTAGAGCCTGTATGCAAATTCGGTTTATGTCACCCTCCCACAGGACACACCGCATGATTTGCTTAGCAAATCACGGTGGGTGCAGGTGTCGGGACGATGTGAAGAATAGCGAAGGGTCCCGGTTTTGCCTTGACGTATAGCAGGCTTGAAATCAAAAAAGGAGACAGCAATTCTGCTGTCTCCTTTTTTATTTAATCGGGATTACTTTGTTGCCTGCGCTTCGACTGCATTTAGTCTCGATACGAGCGAGAAGAACACTCGCTCTACTCGACCAGCACCGCTCACGCGATAAAATCAGAACAACTTCAACACCGATGCATATGCCCAGGCGAACAGGAATTGTGGAACGAGGCTCAAAGCCACGGTGAGGACCGCTGTTGCACCCGTCGTAAGATCGAGAAAGGGTTCGCGCGAGGTTGTAGGGTCACCTTCCTGCATGTACATGGTGACAACGACACGCAGGTAGTAGTATGCGGAGATGAGGGAGGTGAGCACGCCGATGATGGCGAGACCTGTGAAACCACCTGCCAGGACGGCGCGGAAGAGGTAGAGCTTGCCTACGAGCCCCAGGGTGGGAGGCAGGCCAATCAGGGAGAGCATGAAGACTGTCATCGCCGCGGCAAGGGCGGGATATTTCCTGCCAAGCCCTGCATAATCTTTTATCTCGAGTCCCCGGCCTTCCGCTTTCTCGAGGGCTATGACAACGCCCCACGTGCCGAAGTTGGTCACCGCATAGGAGACGAGATAGAACAACCCCGCGGCGACAGAAATGGGAGCGACCTCCGGGTTGCCATACGGCACGAACGCCATGAGGATGTATCCCGCGTGGGCGATGCTGGAATACGCCAGCATGCGCTTGATGTTGCTCTGCGAGATGGCGACCAGGTTACCCAGAATCATCGTTGCTGCGGCCATTGCCCAGAGCACACCTGTCATGTCCGCGGCGATGGAGGGGAATGCGGTGGCGAACACACGCAGCAGTGCGGCAAAGCCCGCGATCTTCGCGCCGGATGCCATGAAAGCTGTCACAGCGGAGGGCGAGCCCTGGTATACATCTGGAGTCCACATATGGAAGGGAACCGCGGCGATCTTGAAGCCGAGTCCGACGAGGATGAGGGCTGCGCCGATGGTCAGGAGCAGGTTCGGGCTCCCGTTGGAGGCGCTCACGATCCCAGTCAGGGAGGTGGTGCCCGTGGCACCGAAGACGAGAGCTGTCCCGTAGACAACAAATCCGGTTGCGAACGCGCCGAGCAGGAAGTACTTGAGTCCCGCTTCCTCCGATTCCGCTTTGGGGCGGTCAAATGCCGCGAGAACATACAGCGGGATGGAGAGCAGTTCCAGCGCAAGGAAGACTACGATCAGATCGGCGGCCTGTGCCATCAACATCATGCCTGAAACGCTGAAGAGCATAAGCACGTAATACTCGCCGCGTTCAAGATTCATGCGCTTGATATAGCCAAAGGAGAGGCCGATGCCAAGCAGACCACTGACCAGAAGAAGAGCGTTGATGAAGATCGAGAAACCGTCGAGCACGATCATGCCCTGATAGCCGGTGCTTTCCTGACCGATCTGTGCAAGGGTAAAACCCAATGTGAGCGCCAACCCGAGAGCCGCGAGTGCAGCCGTGAGGCCTTTGCGATCCTTCGGGATGAAGAGGTCGATCATCAAAAGCGCACATGCCCAAACGATGAGCAGGGTGAGCGGAAGAGCGGTATTAAAGTCAGCTTGCGTCATAATGGTTAGTGCATTGCCAGCGCGGCGGTCTGCAGCGCGGCAACGAGTTTGTCAACAGTGGGAGCCATGAGAGCAAAGAATGGCTTGGGATACAGGCCGATCCAGAAGATGAAGAGCAGCAGGGGCGCGACGGTGGCGATCTCGCGCCAGTTGAGGTCGCGGATGCCATGTCCATGCTGTTTGACTTCGTCCACGATGGTGCCCTGCGGGCCGAGGAACATTTTCTGGAACATGTAGAGGATGTAGACCGCAGCCATAATTACGCCAAGAGCTGAGATCGCTGCAAACCACACATTACCGAAATAGAACACAGGGTTTGGACCCGTACCAGCGCCCCAGGCGCCAAGCAAAATGGCGAACTCGCCGACGAAACCATTCAGACCAGGCAGACCCATCGAGGAAAGTGCAACGATGAGCATGATGCTTCCGAAGATCGGGGTGATCTTCCAGAGACCGCCATACACTTTAAGCTCGCGTGTATGCGTCTGTTCGTAGATCATGCCGACGAGAAGGAACAATGCACCAGTGCTCAGTCCATGGTTGATCATCTGCAGGATCGCGCCCTGCATCCCCTGGGAGTTCAGGGCGAACATACCGAGCATCACAAAGCCAAGGTGACTGACAGAGGAGTATGCAACCAGCTTCTTAACATCTGCCTGGGCATAGGAGACTGCCGCTCCATAAATGATACCGATGGTCGCCAGCAGGGCGATCCATGGGGCAGCTTGAATGGCGGCTTGCGGGAAGAGCGGAATGTTAAAGCGCAGGAAGCCATACGTTCCCATTTTCAGCAGGACACCTGCCAGAATTATGGAACCAGCGGTGGGTGCTTCGACGTGTGCATCGGGCAGCCATGAATGGAGCGGCCACATTGGCACTTTGATGGCGAAGGAAGCTGCGAACCCCAGAAAGAGCCACATCTGAACACTCGCGGGAATATTTCCCTGGGCGATCAGGTCGGGGACCGAGAAGGTGCCGCCATTAATACCGAGCCACAGGATGGCAAGCAGCATCAGGATGGAACCAGCCATCGTATACAGGAAAAACTTAATGGCGGCATAGATGCGGCGCGATCCGCCCCAAATGCCGATCAGGAAGTACATGGGAACGAGTGTGAATTCCCAGAAGATGTAGAACAGAAAAAGATCCTGTGCCAGGAAGACACCCATCATGCCCACTTCGAGCAAAAGGAAGAAGACCATAAAATCCTTGACACGGTCTTCCACTGCCGTCCACGTGGAAAGGATGGAGATCGGTGTCAGGAACGCGGTCAGCAGCACGAGCAGGATGCTCAGCCCGTCCACGCCGAGATAATATTGGATGTTCCATCCAGCGACGGTGATCCAGTCATATTGTGCCGTCAACTGCAGGTCGGGGTTCGACGCGTTGAACATCGAGAGCACCCATAGCGAAAGAGCAAATATAGCCCGGGATGTGCCTAGTGATGATGACAAGATCGAATATTTCCTTGTGTACGTGGCCGATGG
>JANMSY010000652.1:0-2714 GCA_031389865.1 Anaerolineales bacterium
TTTTTATTCCCAGCCCAACTCGGACAAGCGAAACCAAAAAGGATTCAACCACGAAGGTCACGAAGGAACACAAAGGAAAATCATCAAAAGCCTTCGTGACACTTTGTGTCCTTTGTGGTTAGAAATTCTAGCATTTTGTACAAGAATTTCAGTTGTAAGGTACTAATTAATGAATCAGGTTGCCGGACCTCATATAACGACTGGCCCGTTAATTCTCCTGCTCGGCAAACGACCGTCCTGTTTCTGTCAGTGCCAGGTGTCCGTTTACCCGCACGACATACTCTTTTTGCAGGGCATTCTGCACGATGCGCTGTGCAAAATCGGGCTTCCAGCGCAGTTCCTTTGTAAGGTGGTCAACGCGGCTTTCGTTTTCAGCAATGGCGGTATTCTCATGCGTGTGTAAATGGATGACGAGGGTTTCGGTCGCGAAATACAGCCTTTGCCTTTGCAGCTGGATGGTCCGCGCCAGGATGCCCTGCGTGGGCGAGAAGACCAGCGCGAGCCCGAAGAGCAATCCGGCCATCGTCGTGATCGAACCTGCAATCGATGTATCTATCACGACGGCCATGTAATAGCCCAGTATGGCGGATAATGCACCGATCGCTGCGGCAAGTCCCATCATGACCTTAAGGTTGTGTGTCAACAGATAAGCAGTCGCGGCCGGGACGATCATCAACGCCACGGTCAGCACCGCTCCGACCGCCGTGAACGCGCCAACCGCTGTGAGCGAGACCACAGCCATCAAGCCATAATGGATCACTTGTGGTGAAAACCCCAGTGTCGTCGCAAGCCCGGGGTCGAATGTGGCGATCTTTAATTCCTTGTAAAAAAGTGTAACGAACAGCAGATTGATCAGGAGCAACGTTCCCATCACCCAGAATGATTGAGGTCCCAGGTTCAGCCCGTTGACAAGCAATGTGTCCTGCGCGGAAAATTCGATGTTGCCATACAGGATCGCGTCTGCATCGAGATGCACGTTTGCAAAGAAGCGCGAGACCAGCGCTGTCCCCAAAGCGAACATGGCAGGGAACACGATCCCGATGGCGGAGTCATGGGCGACGCGCCCGCTCTTTTGGATCGCCTCCACCAGGCTCACGGTCAGGAGTGCGGCGAGTGCAGCTCCGAGGAATCCAGCCAGCAGGTTGGGTCCGTTTGCGAAGAAGAATCCTGCAACCAGTCCAGGTAGAATGGCATGACTGATCGCATCCGCCATCATGCTCATTTTGCGCAGGACCAGAAAAGCGCCCAGAAGGGAACAGGCAACAGCAACCAGGATGCCCGCGATAATAATCACTGTCCCTGAACTCATACGACCTCCGGCGGTGGGGTGAGTGTGCGGTTACGGTTATGGAGCCATTCCCAGAACAGGCCGCGTGCGGAACCAAACGTAAATGACAGAATTACAAAGAGCGTCAGGACAAGGATGATCATCGGACCCGTGGGCAGCCCAGATTCGCTTATGCTGACAAGCGCGCCTCCCACTCCGGAAAGCGCTCCAAACGCGGCGGAGAGCATGATCATGTGATCCAGGCGGTTCGTCCACTGACGCGCGGCTGCGGCCGGGCCGATCAGCATGGCTGCCATCAGGACAACGCCCACGGTCTGCAGGCCGATGACAATGGCGATGACGATGAGGAAGGTCAGCAGAACACTTACCCACGACGCGCCAAACCCGATGCTCGCGGCAAACGATGGATCAAACGTGATAAGTTTGAACTCCTTATATAAAATGAACACGACCGATAGAGCAAGCGTGCCGAGGATGGCCATGGTGGTCACATTTTCGGCCACCAGTGTCGCGGCCTGCCCGAAGAGATATTTATCCAGGCCCGCCTGGTTGGCGTTGCCGGAGCGTTGCAGGAGCGTCAGCAATACAATACCGAAGCCGAAGAATACACTGAGCACGATTCCAAGGGCGGCGTCTTCATCCAGCGCAGTATGACGGATGATGTACATCAGCGTGAGTGTGCCCAGCCAGCCTGTGACCGCCGCGCCCAGCATCAACAAAATGGGAGTCTTTTCACCGGTGATCATGAATGCGAGACAAATGCCCGGGAGCGCGGCATGCGCAAGTGCATCGCCGAGCAGCCCCTGACGGCGTAGAACTGCAAAAGTGCCCAGCGCGCCGCTGACGATTCCCAGCAGCGCGGAACCAAGTGCGACATTCCGCAGTGTGTAATCGAAGATCAGATCGCGTAACAACTCGATCATTGCGGCAGTCCTATCTTTTGGAAGTGAGCCAGAGACGCGTTCATCACGCCGCCGTAGGTGGTTTTCAAATTCTCCAGCGTGAAGGCTTCCTTGAATTCACCGGCTGCGATCAGGCGCACATTCAACAGCGCCACCCAGTCAAAATAATCAGGGGCGGAGTCGAGATCATGGTGCACACAGATGACAGTCTTGCCCTGGTTGCGAAGCTCCTGGAGCAGGGTGACTATGGCCTTTTCTGTCAATGCATCCACCCCCACAAAGGGCTCGTCCATGAAGTACAGTTCTGCCTGTTGTGCAAGCGCCCGCGCCAGGAAGACTCGTTGCTGCTGTCCGCCGCTCAGCTGGCTGATCTGCCGGTGGGCATACTCCTCCATTCCCACTTTTACAAGACATTCCATTGCCAGTTCATGCTGGGCTTTGCCGGGGCGTCTGACCCAGCCCAATGAACCATAGGTTCCCATCATCACCACGTCCAGGGCGTTGGTGGGGAAGTCCCAGTCTGC
>JANMSY010000684.1:0-2488 GCA_031389865.1 Anaerolineales bacterium
CTCTTCAGGAGCGCCCGGCTGGGCAATCACATCATATTCAGCGGCAGGAGCTTCTGTTGCGGCGGCTGGCTCGCTGGAAAAAGTGACAGGCGATTCGGTGGCAGCCGCACCTCCACACGCGGCGAGAACCAGTATTGCAACGACAGGCAACATGAACAGAACGGATCGAGATTTCATTTTATCCTCCGTGGTGAAAAACAGATTTTTATTCGGCGTTAATCGAATGACGATGAGAAAAAATTAAAGTTCCCCAAAGACAGACAATGGACTATTGACGAGGGTACACTAAAAGGTCGTAGATGAGTTTGCTCCCTGCGCCGTCCTCGGCGCAGGATTTACTCGAAAAGCGCCGCCGAGGACGGCGGCTTGAGCTTATTGACCAACAAACTTTGAGTGCTCCCATTGACGATGGACGATGGCAAACAAAAAGGCGTAGATGATTAATCATCCACGCCTCAGGGTCTTATGTTTATTTTACCGCTTAGCCCATCTCTCATTTAGGCGCCTCGACAGCAAACGGGGCATCCTGTGCCCAGCCGTTGTTTACAGACCCAATGACCAGTTTTGCCAGATCAGCAGGATAAATATTTTCATGGAGCAATAATTCATCGATAGGCATCCAGATCGGGATGTAAACCCCTTCTTCCGGGTTATCCGGATCTGCATCTGTATATTCCTCGCCTGTGCCTGTTCCAAACTCACCGCCAACCTGGTCGACTAGAAAATAAACCTGCCTGCTTTTCTGCCCAAGCTGGACCTCAATAACCTTTTGCCGGATGACAACTTCAATACCCAACTCCTCCCTTGTTTCGCGGATGGCGGCTTGCTCCGCTGACTCACCCGCATCCACGCCGCCGCCCGGGAAAACGAAATAATCCAGCCCGCCGCGGTGACGTTCGATCAACGCGACTTTGTCGCCTTTGATCAATACAATTCCAGCACGAGTTCGCATAAAGTTCTCCAGTGTCAGATATGAAGTATCAGGCTATAAGTACGCATGTTTGAATTGTACAATAACAGGCTTGATCGGCGGGCTAATATCCTCGGGAATTTCGCTGGTGATGAACCATTTCCATTCGGTATGTTCATCATTTAGCTTTACTGCGCCGTGCCAATTATGTGATACATAAATAACGCTGACATTATAAGCTTCATCCCCATTTGGATATTTGTAGTAAAGCTCTGGTCCGGAGAATACACCGAACAGTGACATCTCGCAGATTTCGAGATTCGTTTCTTCAAGCGTCTCGCGTTTGGCTGCGTCTTCCACTACTTCACCAGGCTCCGTCGCGCCGCCGGGCAGACCCCAGCATCCGTTATCAGCGCGTTTCATCAGTAGCAGGCGGTTTTGGTCATCGAGCACAAGGATCGCCGCGCCAATCAACAGAATGGGACGATGACCGATGTATTGGCGGAGTTGGAGGATGTAGTCCATTATGAAATCCTGATAGTTTCCTGCTTTCTCAACGATTCCACCGCCGCGAACGTGGACTTGGTGACGCCAATCAGTTGATCATACGGAATGGGTGGTTCACCGCCCCTGCGAATGGCTTTGGCAAAGACCTTCCACTCATCCACCCAGCCTTTATTCTGCGCGCTTTTTATTTCTTTCTTCTTTCCATCTTTCACTGTTTCCAACGAGACAAAATCATCCAGCACAGCGATCTGCCCACCACAGAAGACTTCGACGCGCTCCTTGGGGAAGGATTTATCGCCGTTGGCGAGATAGTCCACGATGCCGATGGAACCATCCGGGAAGGTAAAGGTCATGGAGACGTTGTCTTCCCGGTATTTGCCCTTATCAGGCAGCGCGTGCGCGGTAACAGAAACAGGAGTTGCACCGACGAGGAAAGTGATGAAATCCACGAAGTGACAGCCTTCGCCGATGATGCGTCCGCCACCAACGCCAGGATCTTGAGTCCAGTGGTTGAGGGGAATGGCTCCGGCGTTGACACGGTAATGGACATGCATGGGTTCAGTGCGCTGAAAGAAGAAAGATGAAAGAGATTGAGCAAGGGGAGAGAAGCGTCTGTTGAAACCAACAGTGAGTAGCGATTGGCTGTTAGCGGTTAGCTGCTTGCTAATTGCTGAAAGCTGAGTGCTATTGATTGCAAGCGGTTTCTCAACAAAGACATGTTTCCCTGCTTTCAATGCTTTGATGACAAGCTCGGCGTGGGTATCGTGACGGGTCAGGATGGCAACGGTATTGATGTTCGGGTCGTTGATGATTTCGTCGTCATCAGATGTGGCATAGTGGAAGCCGAATTTTTTGCCGGAATGCTGGGCGTGGAGTCCTCCAGAGGAGGCGATGCCCACCAGTTCGATGTCACCTGCTCGTTTGATGGAAGGCAGCAGAACAGAGTTGGCGAAGAGGCCCGCGCCAAGAACGCCGAGTTTTACAGTATCTGATGATCTGACAGATGAAAGAGGAAAGACGATTCTCTTTTCCTCTTTCATCCGTCCTTGAGGATAGGTAAGCAACACGCCC
>JANMSY010000689.1:0-2438 GCA_031389865.1 Anaerolineales bacterium
CACGGGCCTGCCATCGGCACGCGCCACGCGTCGGACGCGGGTGATGCGCTTCCCTTCATCCACGCACAGGGCCTTTGCAATTTTCTCGTCCGCTTCCGCCTGCTCGATGCTTAAGTCGCTGACCGTGATGGACAGATTCATGCGGCGCGCCATGGTCTCGAGACTCTCGAGCACTTCGAGCCCGGCATCAATCACCTGAAACTTGCCAACGACATATGTGCCCGATCCCTGACGGCGTCGTATCAATCCCTGTGTTTCGAAGGTGCGCATCGCTTCACGCAAAGTGGCACGAGAGACGCCCATCTGTTTTGCCAGATCAGGTTCCGAGACCAGGCGCGCACCCGCGGGTGTGTTGGCGATCAAATGCGCCAGATCAACCTGCAAACGTTGAAAGGGAAAATTAGCCATTAGTCCTCCACTATTGGAACAAATTGGAACTTTGTGACATCCACGAGGCCTTTATCCGAAATACGCAACTCGGGGATGACCACCAATGCAAGCAGTGACAACTGCATGTTTGGGTTGTTCAATTGACAACCACATGATTCAAAACCCTTCAGGATGGTTTCCGCCTTTTTCGCGACCACATCCGCTTTTTCATTCGACATCAGGCCGGCGATCTTCAACTCGACCTGACCCATGATTTTGCCATTCTTAACCACGATCTGACCTCCACCGCAGCGCGCCAGGCCGTTGGCTGCCACCGCCATGGATTCCTCATCCGTGCCGACAACGATCAGATGATGACAGTCATGCGCAACCGTGGAAGCGATGGCACATTTCGATGTGAAGCCAAAACCGCTGACCAGCCCCATCATGATCCTGCCTGTCCCCTTGTGGCGTTCGACCAGTGCCACCTTGGCAATATCGCGTTGCATGTCCACTTTGATCTCGCCAGTCTCTGGTTGCACGTCAAATGTCAAATGTTTTGTGGGAGCTTGATTCTCAATCACTCCGATCACATTTGCCCTGACTATTGTCTTTTGACTGTTGACCCTTAAACGAAAATCCTCCGTTCTCAATGCACGCTTCAATTTGACGGACTTCGTCGCCCAGGATGGATAGCTGCGTTTCGGCAATGAGATCTTCAATTCCCCTTTTTCAGCAATGATCTGTCCCTTTGCAATGACGATTTCCGCTTTGAAATTAATCAGGTCCTTGACAAGCACCACATCTGCCCAGCGGCCGGGTGCAAGCATACCCATTTCCCTGGTTAAGCCAAAATGCTCGGCGGTGTTGATCGTCATCATCTGGATGGCGGTGATGGGACGCAGTCCCTGATCGATGGCGTGACGAAGAACGCGGTCCATGTGTCCATCGTTGGATAATGTTCCAGCGTGCGAGTCATCGGTTGCGAGGATGAAGCGACGCGAGTCCAGGCCGAGGTGCGTGATCGCGCCCACCTGCGAAGCGACGTCGTGCCAGGAGGAGCCGTAGCGCAGCATGGCTTTCATGCCCTGCCGTACGCGCTCCACTGCATCTTCGAGATGGGTCCCTTCGTGGTCATCTTCCGCGCCGCCCGCCACATATCCATGAAACGGAATTCCGAGATCGGATGAAGCGTAATGCCCACCGATGGTTTTGTTGTTGGCGTGCGTGATGGACATCTCTTCGAGCAATTTGTCATCACCCATAAACACACCCGGGTAATTCATCATCTCCCCCAGGCCGATGACGCCGTCCCATTTCATCGCCTGTGCCACTTCCTTCGGACCCATGGATGCGCCGGGAGTTTCAAAGCCCGGAGCAGAGGGGACACAGGACGGCACCTGTACCCAGACGTGGATGGGCTGCTTGCGGGCTTCGTCCACCATCAACTTGACGCCCTTCAAACCGAAGATGTTGGCGATCTCATGCGGGTCAATGAACATGCCGGTGGTGCCGCGCACTGCGACCGCACGCACAAACTCAGTGACCGTGAGCATGCCCGACTCTACGTGCATATGCCCGTCCAGCAGACCCGGGACGAGGTAGCGCCCATTCGCGTCGATGACCTTCGTCTTCCTGCCAATGGTGTGACGGGCATCTTCGCCAATGTAGGCGATGTGCCCATCCTTGATGGCGATATCTGATCCGGGAATGATCTCACCTGATTGAACGCTAACCCACTTGCCATTGCGGATGACAAGGTCGGCAGGCACGCGCCCCATGGCGGTATCAACGAGGGCACTAGTGAGTTTTTTGGATGATGGCATTCTTTCTCCGTTGAAACGTTTGAACGTTTAAAGGTTTGAATTTTGAAAGTTTATCGAACCTGATAGAACAACACGACACCAAGAACCCAAAGTGTTTCCAATAAGGAGGGCGCTACCAATATCCACGCCCAGAGTCTGTTCTTTTCGCGCACTGCTGCTGCCGAAACCATCAAAAGCAGCGGCGGGAGCAGGGCAAATCCGTTGGCACCACTTGCGCCAAACAGGTAATAAGAGAAGGGCACG
>JANMSY010000458.1:0-3646 GCA_031389865.1 Anaerolineales bacterium
TTCAAGATCCTGTCGAGTTCGATGTAATCGGAATAATATAGGTCGTCCATAACTCTTCTCCTGCTCTAAGAGAGTGTTTCTTAAGTATGTTGAAGTCTCGCCAGGATGCCTTTCAAGCCATTTTCAGCCACGAATTTCACGAATTGACACGAATGTCGCCCATCGAAAGTCAAACCTTCGTGTTCGTTGTGTCCTTTGTGGTGAGTTAAGAAACAGTCTCGAAGGCGCAAAGCTTATTTAAAGTATAGCATGGGTTAAAATTCAGCCATGATAAAAGCCTTGATATTTGATTTCGATGGTCTCATTCTTGATACCGAGACCCCTGAGTTTCACAGTTGGCAGAACATCTACCGCGAGCATGGATTTGAACTACCACACGAAAAGTGGGGGACGATCATCGGTGGGGGCGGCCACTCGAGTTTTGACGCGGCGGAACATCTCTCGCTTCTTTCGCAGGGACGGCTGGATTCGGATTCCCTGCGCGGACGCAACCGTCTTGAGAGCAACTCGCTCATCCTCGCCCAAAAGCCGCTGCCCGGTGTAATGGATTATCTGCGCGATGCGAAGCGCCTTGGACTGAAGCTTGCCATTGCCTCCAGCTCGGAACATGCATGGGTGGATTCGCACGCCCAACGGGTCGGTGTCTTCGACTACTTCGACCATGTCATCGCCAGGGACGATGTCCCGCCTGGCAGGGTCAAGCCAAACCCAGACCTGTTCCTGTTGGCGCTGAGCCGGCTCAAGGTCCCGAAGGATGCGGCGATTGTCTTCGAAGACTCTCCCAATGGAGTGAAAGCTGCAAGCCGCGCTGGAATTTTCGTGGTCGCAGTCCCAAATCAAGCCACATCTGCACTGGCTTTTGAAGGGGCGGATCTAATTCTACATTCCTTGTCAGACTTACCTTTGTCTCAACTGCTTGATAAAGTAAAATGACGTTACCTATAAGGATTTGGAGGTCCAATGACAACTGAAAAATTTAGATGGCAGGGGATTGTTTCCAGGTATGCATACCCGGAAACATGGCGAAGTGTATGGCAGGTGTTCAACTCGGTGATCCCGTTCCTGGTGATGTGGTACATCATGTACCGCAGCTTGGAAGTTGGCTACTGGCTGACGTTGATCCTGGCTGTACCGACTGCAGGCTTCATGATGCGGTGCTTCATTATCTTCCACGATTGCTGTCACGGCTCGTTTTTCAAGAGTATGAAAGCCAACGACAGGCTCGGGTTGGTCATTGGTGTGCTGGTGTTTACGCCCTATTATGAATGGAAGCACGCCCACGCCATTCATCACGCGACGGCCGGCGACCTGGACCGGCGCGGCGTCGGTGATGTGTATACCATGACGGTGGAGGAGTACCTTGTTGCGCCGTGGTACAAGAAGGTTGGTTATCGCATCATGCGCAGCCCGATGATCCTGTTCACAATCGGCTCGTTCATTGTATTCACCGTTACGCATCGTTTCTGGACGACTAGCGCGGGCAAGCGCGAACGCAGCAGCGTGATCTGGACGAACATTGCGCTGGCAGCAGTGATAGGCTGGATCATGATCGAGATCGGCTGGGCGGCTTTCCTGCTCGTGGAAGTGCCTGTTTTGTTGATCGCCTGTGGCGTGGGTGTGTGGCTCTTCTATGTGCAGCACAACTTTGACCCGAGCTACTGGGAACGCCATGCCAATTGGGAGTTCTTTAACGCAGGCATGGATGGCAGCTCGTTCTATAAACTTCCCAAGGTTCTACAATGGTTCACCGGAAACATCGGATTCCATCACATCCACCACCTCAGCCCGAAAATCCCCAATTACAAGTTGGAGGAATGCCATAATGAAAATCCGGTCTTTCAGATCGAGCCATTGACATTCCGAAAGAGTTTGAATTCGTTGTTTTATAGATTGTGGGATGAGAAGGAAAAGATGCTGGTGGGCTGGAACGCATTGAAGAAATATCGAACGCAGAACATGAAGGTCAACAATCAGGGATAAACCTTGTTGAAAAGTTAAAACCAAGAGACTGGCGGAAGCCAGTCTCTTGGTTTCGTGCAGGTATTTACATGGAGTACGGCATGGGCTGCCCGGTTTGTTCAGGTCCAATGCGGAAGGGGCGCATCATCTCGTTATCCTCGTGTTCCACAATATGACAGTGCCAGACGAACTGCCCTGCTTTCTTGAACTGTGCCCGTACCCTTGTGACCTGACCCGGATAGGCAATGACCGTATCTTTGAAACCGGATTCCCAGGGTTCGGGCGGACGCGGGTCGCCAACGAGTCGCGCGGGTGACTCGGTTTCACCATCGTCATTGACCACTAGTGCCTGTCGGTTTACAACTTCGAACGTTACCTCATGTACATGCATTGGGTGCGCATCGGCAGTGAAGTTATAAAACTCCCAGACCTCTGTATCGCCAACGTTGGGATTTTCTGTAACAGGATCCATCCACATCTGATGCACTGGCATGCCACCTGTATCCAAGCTGCCCAGCAGGGCTTCGGCTGGTCCATCGTGGACTTCTGACATCATCTCGATCAATGCCAGGCGCCGAGTGGTGTTCTCAACCGGCAGTGGGACGATGGGCGGCAGTGTCAGGAACTTTGGCGGTGTGGAGACGTCGGGCGTGATCGCGGGCCCGAGGACGCGGAATTGCATGATTTGACCTGTAGTATCAGGGTCGGCGACATCGAAGTCTTCGTCAGGTTCGCCCCCACCAAATGGTTCATCAGGACCCAGATTGCCCAATACATAATTCCCAATGGGGACATTCGTGAAGTCTACAATCATATCTGCGCGTTCGGCCAGACCCATGAGCAGTGTGTTCTCCATGGCTGTGAGGTTGACCGGCGCAGCCAGGAAACCACCTTCGTTGCCGATCTGCCAGACTTTCACACCTGGAATGCTTGCAAAGTTAAGAATAAGGAAGCGCGACTGGCATCCGTTCAGGAAGCGGAAGCGATAGCGGCGCTGTTCCACATTCTGGAAGGGCCAGGTCTTCCCGTTGACCATGATCAGGTTGCCGAAGAATTCAGGATTCCACAAGGGGGCGAGGTCAGTGTGCGGAATATAGGGTCCGAGGTATTGGTCGAAGAAGGCACGCGTATTCGGATAGAACAGCGAGCCATCCGCGTTGAACGAGCGGTCCTGAATGCCGATGGGGATCTCATAATAGGTCTTATTGCCTCTATCGCCTTCCTTGGGGGCTGGGCCGGGCAGTGTTGCTGTCAGACCGGTGCGGGTATCGAGCACAGCCGTATCGCCGGCGATGCCGCCACGGATAATGTAGAAACCGGCGGGGCCGGCGTACACGTTCAGGCGGGTCATTCCCAGGGTATGGTCGTGATACCAGAGGGTGCATGCGCGGTTATCGTTTGGATACTGGAATACGGCATTCCCCGTTCCCCAGGTTGCACCATAGCCCGCCTTGGCTTTGCCCGCGAAGAAGTCGTACCAGGTGCCTTTGGTGGCAAACGCAGCAGGATCAATATTGGTTGCGTTGGGCAGGAACCATGCTTCAGGATATCCATCACTTTCATCGCCAACGCCGACCGCTCCATGGACATGCGGCACCATCGGGACGGGTCCGGTGTACGAGCCCGGCGTCTCGGCAAATGTTGGACGGGTATCACGCCCCGTCATTCCACCGGCCGGGTTTGCCCA
>JANMSY010000695.1:0-1833 GCA_031389865.1 Anaerolineales bacterium
GTGCTGGCGGGCGGACATATCCTGCTCGAAGATTTCCCCGGCCTTGGCAAAACTTTGATCGCGCGCAGTTTTGCAAAGGCACTTGGCCTGGATTTCAAACGCATCCAATTCACGCCTGATCTTCTGCCCGGTGATATTACCGGTGGATATATTTTCAACCGCGTAAAAAATGAGTTTGAACTTCGCAAAGGACCCTTGTTTGCCAACATCATTCTCGCAGATGAAATTAACCGTGCCTCACCGAAAACGCAATCCGCTTTGTTGGAAGCCATGCAGGAGGGCCAGGTGACCATCGAGGGAGAATCCCTGCCCCTGCCCGAACCTTTTCTGGTGCTTGCCACTCAAAACCCGATTGAATACGAAGGCACGTTCCCCCTGCCCGAGGCGCAACTGGACCGCTTCATGCTGAAACTTACAGTGGGATATCCAAACCTGGAAGAGGAGAAATTGATCCTGCGCCGCCGCCGTGAACGCAGACAGGATGAAGTTGCATTGCGTGAGATCACGACCGCCGATCAATTGCTTGAATTACGCGCCGCCGTGGAGACTGTCCATGTGGACGCTGATCTTGAGACCTATATTGCGTCGCTGGTGCATGCCACACGTACCGATCGCCGCGTAGCGGTGGGAGCCAGCCCGCGTGGTTCGCTGGCGTTCCTCAAGATGGCGCGTGCCAACGCCGCGCTGGATGGTCGTGACTTCATCATTCCTGATGACATCAAACGTTATGCAATGCCTGTGCTGGGTCATCGTGTGATCCTTCAACCTGAATACTGGATGGCGCACTCGGTGACGGATGATGTTGTTCGCGATGCGGTCGAGAAGACGCCAGTGCCGGTGGTTAAATAGTCTGCTAGTCATCTAGTCGGGTAGTCACTTGTCGCGATCTTTGCTTCTGGGCTTTATCACGTACGCGCTTCTGCTCACAGGCATTGCAACTGTGCGCGGTGAGTTCATCGCGCTGGCGCTGCCTTTTGTTGTTTATCTGTTGGCCGGATTTTTATTTACGCCTGAGCAGTTGAAACTGGAAGCCAAGCGACATCTTAGCGTGGAACGCACATCGCCATATGCAGATGTTGTCGTGACGGTGACGATCACCAATCGTGGATCATACATCGAGGAAGTTTTATTCGAGGATGTTTTACCACCGGATTTGACGATCCGCTCTGGACTCAGCCGCCACCTGGTGAGGCTTGCGAAGGGCAGCTCCTACACTTTTGCATATACCGTTTCAGGTCCACGCGGCGGATATGGTTTCGAATTCGTTCGGGCGAAGGTTAATGATCATTTAGCGGCCACCAGCCGCGAGATCCAGATAGAGGCGAAGGGACAGTTGTTCATCTTCCCGCCGGTGACTCGTCTCCGTCATGTTGCTATCCGCCCGCGTCGGACGCGCGTCTACGCTGGGACAATCCCCGCGCGCGCAGGTGGTACCGGCACGGAGTTCTTCGGCGTACGCGAGTATCAGCAGGGTGACTCGCCGCGCATCATCAACTGGCGGGTCAGCGCGCATCAACAGGATGTGTTGTATTCGAATGAGTTCCAACAGGAGCGTGTAGCAGATGTTGGAATTATTTTGGATGGGCGCTTGATAACAAATGAATTTGCGCGCGGCCATTCGCTGTTTGAATATTCAGTGCAGGCAGCCGCCGCATTGACCGATGCGCTGTTGTCTCAGGGCAACCGGGTAAGCCTGCTGGTATATGCTGCCTTCCTGCGCTGGACTTTGCCCGGTTATGGAAAAGTGCAACGTGAGCGCATTTTGCATTCTCTGGCGCATGCAAGGCCGGGAGGCAGTGATATTTTTTCGGACCTTCAGCATTTACCGACGCG
>JANMSY010000715.1:0-13344 GCA_031389865.1 Anaerolineales bacterium
GGCAACTCGGGCGGTCCGCTTTTCAACATGGATGGTGAGGTGGTGGGTGTCAATCAATCCATCCGTACGGATAATATCAATCAAACGACCGGGAATGCGGTGAATTCCGGCGTTGGTTTCTCGATCTCCATCAATCTGGTCAAGCGTGTCACTGCGGGCTTGATCCGCGATGGAGAGTATAAATATCCCTACCTGGGGATTTCTTCACGCAGCGATCTCAGCCTCGTGGAAATCGAAGCGCTGGGATTGAGCACCTATACCGGCGCGTATGTGGTCACTGTCACACCCGGTGGCCCGGCGGATAAAGCTGGTATTCGTGCCGGAGATAAACCCACCAGCAGTCCAAACCTGAGTGCAGGCGGGGATGTCATCACCGCCATAGACGGTAATCCGGTAGCTACTTTCGATGATCTGCTAAGCTATCTTATTACCAGCAAATCCCCCGGCGAGACAGTGGTTCTGACCCTCCTGCGGGATGGGCAGCCCCTGGATATCACTGTAACGCTTGAAGAGCGTCCCTAGTACTCCAACAAGATTAAGCCGGAAGGTGAGACAAGGGAAGAATCGAACTTTCTACCCTACAGTTTTAGGTTGTTCGAGTACTAGTCAATAAAAATGGACGGCGGTTCTTCAACTGAACTGCCGTCCATTTTCTAACCAAATCTTTCCTCGCGCCAGACGTCTGCCCGGTTATGGTATCCGGCTTGCTCCCAGAAACCCCGCCGGTCACGAGGCATGAACTCGAGAGAGCGCAGCCACTTGGCACCCTTCCATAGATAAGGCGTTTCGAGATCCTTCTGGCTGGGAATGTGTCCCACCACACCACGCAGCGGATAACCGTGATCGGGTGAGATCGGTTCACCGTTGAAATGGGTGGCGAGTAGAAAATTCTCCTGTAATACAACTTCCAGAGGAAGGTTAACAGTAAAGCCATATTCGGCATGCTGCATCACATGTGTAGCCTCGGGCTTGATCTTGAAAAGACCATTTTCCAGCAGTGTCCTGACCGTGACGCCTTCCCAAACCGTATCGAACTTGCTCCAGCGGGTGACACAGTGCAGATCCATCTCGATCTTTGTACGAGGCAGCTGGTTGAATTCATCCCACGTCCAGCGCTTTTCTTCCTCCACCAAACCCCACATGCGAAAGTCCCATGTGGCAGGGTTAAAATGCGGTACAGGCCCATAATGCAGGACGGGAAACTTGAACGTTAGCGCCTGTCCAGGCGGCAGACGTCCCTCACTACGGACGCGGTCCTCCTCCTTGCGGCGGTCAGGTCCTTCGAATGATGAAAACATAAATAATGCTCCTCTCCGAAATTATATCAATTTCTACACAAAGTAGACTTCCGCAGAAAGACTTTTGTTACAATCCATTTATTATGATTTTATTAAGGCTACAGGATATTGCAATGGGGCTGAATGGTATTTTTATTATTCGGAATCTAAATAGGTTTATAATGGCACCGGAGAGACCTTCATAGCTAATGCTGTTAAGTAACCTTTTTGTATTTATTGGCGTCCTGTATATAGAGCAGGAAGAAGATGGAATCACGTTCCCATGACAGATGGAATCGCGCTGCTCAAAGCCGCTCAAAAACTCGACGAAGAAGCACTTACAGCCATCTTCGATCAGTACGCGCCGGCTATTTATAAATATACTCTGCGGTTATGCCATGATCCGATCGTGGCAGATAATATCGTCGGCGATGTGTTCGCTCAACTATTGGAACAATTTGCAGGTGGCAAGGGTCCTCGAACCAACCTGCGATCCTATTTGTATCAGACTGCATACCACCTGGTCGTGGATCGGTCGCGAGACAATCAACACAATGCACCTCTGGAAGTTGCTGTAGGCACCTACGAAAAGGGTCATTTCATGCCCACACAGACCCAAATAGAAGAGCGCGTAATCATGGAAGCACTGATCTCAGCCATGAATACGGAACTAACAGAAGACCAGCGGCACGTCATCATCCTGCGATTCCTGGAGGATTTTAGTCTGAAGGAGACGGCTGAAATCATTGGCAAGGAAGTAAACAATATCAAGGTTATCCAGAACCGCGGCATTGCCAAGTTGAGAAAGTCACTTGGACTTCAACTTGAAGAAAGCTGGTAAGACCCATGGAACTTAATGCAAGAGACAATGAAGTCATCGATTTGTTGACAAAACTGAAAAATGCCAACGTAACATATCCACATGAATTGCTGGCGTTGCGTCGTCAGGGTTATATAAAACAGGTTGCAGAAGTCAGCGCAGGTGCCGGTTTTGCCATGGCACTTGGGAGTACTATAAAAGGCGGAAATGGAGTTGGCGGAGCCCCAGTTGTCAGCAAACTCCTGGAAATGCTTCTGGTCGTTGCCATAGTTGCTGAGGCCAGTACCGTTGCGTATTTCTATCGTGATAGACTGGCTGAACTCTTCCGTACTTCTTCAAGTGCGCCCAGAGTGGAAGAAATTTCCAGCCCCCCTGTGATTGAGTCGCCATTTCCCACGTTTGAATCGACCATGAACCCAGCGGTAACTCAAACCCAAACTCAAACGAAAACGCCTCTTGCCACTCCATCCTTCCAGTTCGCTGCAGAAGCCACCGATCAGGCGGGCGGCGCGGTCATGGAAGCTACCGATCAGACGGGCGGCGTGGCCGTGGTAGCCACACATCAAGGAAGCACCGAAGAAAGTAACCAAACGGTGTCCACACCGGCTCCCAGCGATAACACTAACGATCACAGTAATAATGGCAACCACTATGGGCTAACCCCCAAGCCGGAGAGAACAAAAGAGCCAGCTGGCGACAATAATTCACACCAAAACTAACCCAAAGAAGCCCAAATAGACAGCGTGACAGAATGTACCCAAAAGGGAGGCAGGCCTGCCTCCCTTTTATGTTTTGCTAACACTCCCGTGCTACACTCGAAAACATGAGCCTGGAAATCTGCCAATAGGCAGTATAATTTTTCGCCTGAGAAGGTAAATCATGCTAAAAAACTTTGTAAAAATCTTCGGGGGTGACCCCAACAAAAAGACTATTGAACAGTACAGTGGAATTGCCCAGCTCATCAACTCACTGGAGCCGCAATTCGAATCATTAAGCGATGAAGCGTTGCGCGCCAAAACAGATGAGTTCCGCACACGAATTGCAGACTCAGTTGGGGACCCGGAGGGCCTGGATGAAGGGGAACAATTCAAGGCACAGCAGGACGCGCTGGAGGAAATCCTGCCGGAGACGTTTGCAGTGGTTCGCGAAGCGTCCAAGCGCACCATCGGCTTGCGCCATTTCGATGTTCAATTGATCGGTGGTGTTGCATTGCATCGGGGCTCGATCGCTGAGATGCGCACGGGCGAGGGAAAAACGCTTGTCGCCACATTGCCCATCTATCTCAATGCGTTACTTAATAAAGGCATCCATCTGATCACGGTCAATGATTACCTGGCACGCCGTGACGCACGCTGGATGGCGCCGATATTCCAGATGCTGGGGCTTTCTGTGGGTGTACTCCAAATGGCTGCTGCAACCGAAAATGGAAAGAAAGCATTTATTGTTGATTTTGAGCGCGAGTCTCCTCATGAAGATCAGCGACATTTGCGTCTGGTGGATAGAAGCCTGGCATATCAAGCGGATATCACATATGGCACGAACTCCGAATTTGGTTTTGATTATCTGCGCGATAACATGACCATGCGGTTAAGTGACCGCGTCCAGCGCGGGCATCATTACGCCATCATCGATGAAGTGGATAATGTATTGATCGATGAGGCACGTACCCCGTTGATCATTTCCGGGCCCGCTTCCGGTGATCTGGAATGGTATGGCAAGATGTCACTGGTTGTGAAACAGCTCGCGCCCCAGGACTACGAAGTGAACGAAAAGGATCGCAACGTCTCCATTACGGAAGTGGGTCTGGCGCACGTGGAACAGCTCCTGGGACAGCCGTTGATGGATCCTGACCGCCCCGAAGATGTGACACCCGAGCAGGCACGCCTGCGTGGTCATCTCGAACAAGCTTTGCGCGCACATTTCGTCTTCAAGCGTAACAAGGATTATCTCGTGCAAGCGGGCAAGGTCGTAATTGTGGATGAGTTTACGGGCCGCCTGATGCCGGGTCGCCGTTGGTCGGATGGATTGCACCAGGCAGTGGAAGCCAAGGAAGGCGTGAAGATCGAGCCTGAAAACGTGACCTATGCCACCATTACTCTGCAAAACTATTTCCGCATGTACAAAAAACTTGCAGGCATGACGGGTACGGCATTAACGGAGGCTGAAGAGTTCAGCAAGATCTATAGCCTTGAGGTCATACCGATCCCTCCCAACCTTGAATATCAGGCTTTTGGCAAGGATGCGCTGTTGTTGGAAGTCAAGGCCAAGGATGAAGACGGGTATTCCTATCTTTACTTTGCGAAGCGGGATGACCTACGCAAGGCGCCGCTTTTTTACCGGCGCAAGGATTATCCGGATGTCATCTATAAAACTGTCGAAGCAAAGGTGCGCTCCATTACAACAGAGATCGTGCGCGAGCATGTCCGTGGACGTCCGTTACTGGTAGGCACGACCTCTGTTGAATCATCGGAACAACTGTCCAATCGACTCAAGGCTGAGTCTGTTCGCCGTTTATTGCAAGTTACTCTCGTCCGCCGCATATGGATGGAGGCAAATAAACGCGAAGAGGATGGTCGTCTCATTTCTGAGTTACAACAATTCAACGAGCCGCTTGAAAAGATCACCCCGGATTCAATGCGCAAGTTTATTCAACCGTTTGGTATCACCAATATCAATCCGGAAGACCCGTCCAACCTGCCTGTTGTTTTAGATATCCTGAGGTTAAGTGAATCGGATGCAGATCGCCTCAAGAGGGTGTTGCAGGGCGGCGTTACACATCAGGTGCTCAATGCACGCAAGCATACTGAGGAATCACAGATCATTGCCAATGCAGGCGCATTCGGTTCGGTAACGATTGCCACCAATATGGCTGGACGTGGTGTGGATATCAAACTGGGCGGCGAGCTTGCTGAAGAAGTGATCGCGGCTGTCAACCGCGTGCTCAGCAAGGCTGGTCATGAAAACCCCTACGACATGACACAGGAGGAGCGCCGCGCCGCGTTGAAGAACGTTGACCCATCCATGTATGGGATCTACGACGCAGAAGTAAAACTTTTCCTGAAATATTTTGAAGATATGGAACGTGTCAAGGAACTTGGCGGTCTGCATGTTGTTGGCTCTGAGCGTCACGAAGCACGCCGCATAGATAACCAGTTGCGCGGTCGTGCTGCACGTCAGGGGGACCCCGGTTCCTCACGTTTTTACCTTTCGCTTCAGGATGACCTGATGCGCTTGCAGGGCGGCTCGCAGGTCAGCAGCCTCATGGAGCGTTTACGTGTGGACGATTCTCTTCCGCTTGAAGTGCGGCTTGTAGGCAATGTCATCGAACAATCGCAGCATCGTATCGAGGGCGCAAACTTTGATGTGCGCAAGCATTTGCTTGAATACGATGACGTGCTCAACAACCAGCGCTCGCAGATATACGGTCAGCGTGACCGCATCTTCATGAAGGAAGACCTGAGCGACGACATCGCTGAAATGCTCGATCTGGAAATCAAGCAACGCGTGGAAACCGGCCTGGACGATGAAGAGGGGCCGTGGAAATTGATCGCGTGGCTCGAACAGGTCCAACCGCCGTTTATGGCAGGCGAACGTCTCTTCCCAAGTTTCGGTCTGGGTCTGCTTCTAAAAGAGGTATCCAACCCGGGCGATTTGCGTCAGGCTGTGCGCGATGTGATCTCGCGCGCCGTCGAACTGGAAAATGAACATCACCTGCGTGCCATCGAAGGCTTGATCGATACGACTGAGCAAAGCCTTGAGCAACAAATGGAAGCACGCCAGGATACGCTGGATGCCTACTTCGAAGGCTTACGGGATATGGAGGACGCAGAGCGTCCACGACCCCAAAAGATGCTGGAAGAGATCAGCGCGCTGGTCGGGGTGCAATTGAAGCTCAACGGCGAGCAACTCCGTGCAATGGGCGAAGACCCTGAAACCGTAAAAGAGGACCTTCGAAATCTCATCTCAGCGAACCTGACCGGGGTATACGCCTCACGTGTCATCCTGGCAGTACAGAACCGCTTCGGTGAAGCGATAGGCGAGAACTTCGAAGTCTCCAGTTGGGACGACGCAGCGGACAAAATCCTGGAAGCGGCCGAGAACGCTTTGAACAACCGACGTGAGCGCCTGGTCGGCGAAAATGGACAGATCGGGCGCGACATCGATAACCTGATGCCGCGTGAATTGAATGACACAACAAAACTTCAGTTACTGCTCACCCTCTCGCAGGGTGCACGGACCCTCTTTGATCAGAAAACACATCGACAGGTGAAACAGGTATTCAACCGCTTTGGCTACATCTTCCTGATCGCAAAACTTTTGGATGGGATCGAAGCCGAGCAGGTTACTGAAGATGTACTCAACCATCTCGAGGAAGCGCAGGAAGCTTTGCAGATGGCCTGGGGCGAGCGTGAATATGCCCGTTTATCGTCCAATGCGCAGCGGCTCGCGGATTTCGGCGATGCAGCGAAGCAGGCGTTCGGTGAGGAAAGACTGAATGAAACGGTGGCAGGCCTCGGTGAGTCTGACCGGGAGGCGCTGATCGAAGCCACCGGTAAATACGTGCTGAATGAGGTCCATCGTCAACTGCTGTTGGGAGCAACATCCGAACTATGGGTTGAGTACCTCACGCGCATTGAAGCTTTACGGGTTTCAATAGGTTTGGAGGCTTACGCGCAACGTGACCCGCTGGTACAATACAAAGGTCGGGCATCTGAAATGTTTTCCCAGTTGGTGGAAGACATCCGAGGGTTGGTGATCATCAGGGTGTTCGCTTATCGTCCCAGACCCATTGAAATCACACCCGTTGAAACAGCAGATGCACCTGCTGCAACAACCCAAACCTTACCAAGTGATGGCAAGAAAAAGAAAAGGCGCCGCCACTAAATTATTAGAAGTATGACAACAGAACGGGTCACCGCTTCACTGAATACATATCGCGCGCTTCCGAAGGTGGAATTACATCGCCATCTCGAAGGCTCGCTTCGCCTGGACACAATGCTCGAGGTTGCGCGTCAGCATGATATTACCATCCCCGAGGATGTAATGCGCCTTAGTAACCTGGTGCAGGTACAGGAAGAAGACAAATTCACCTTTCAGAACTTTCTTGCCAAATTCAATACACTGCGTCTTTTCTACCGTTCCCCCGATGTGATCCACCGCATTACGCGTGAGGCCATCGAAGACGCTGCAAAGGACAATGTGAAGTACATGGAACTGCGTTTTACGCCTGTTGCCTTGAGCCGGGCGGAGCGCTTCCCCATCCATGATGTGCTCGACTGGGTCATGACCAGCGCACAGGAAGCCGGAAAAAAACATGGTGTGATGGTGAATCTAATTGCTTCCGTGAACCGTCATGAAAGCCCTGAGCTTGCCGAGCAGGTGGCATGGCTGGCAGCAGAACATATCCAGGACGGGCTGGTGGGGCTTGACCTGGCTGGCAATGAAGCTGAATTCAAAAGCGAGCCTTTTTATGGTATTTTCAAGGAAGCCGGGGAATCGGGCCTGCACGTTACCATTCACGCCGGAGAGTGGGGTCCAGCCTCCAATGTGAGGGAAGCCATTGAAGAGATCGGCGCAGAACGGATCGGTCATGGTGTGCGTGTGCTTGAAGACAAGGATGTTCTGGCAATGGTACGTGAACGCGGCACCGCCTTTGAAGTTTGCGTGACCAGTAATTATCAATCGGGTGTGGTCAATTCACTGGACACACATCCATTGATGACCATGCTCGAATCAGGCGTCAATGTGACCATCAATACCGATGACCCAAGCATTTCGCGGATCACTTTAAGTCATGAGTATTACACTGCATGCGAAGACCTTCATATGTCGCAAACCATACTCAGACAACGCATTGTTGCTGCGGCAGAAGCAGGGTTTCTTGCGCAGGATGAAAAAGCGAAGTTAGTGAAACAGTTAAGGCAGGATCTGAAACTGTAAATTCACCACAAAGTATTAAGGATATCAAAGGCGCTCCTTTGTGTTCTCACCTGCACTTGGCGCAGGTGCAAGTGTCGCAAAACTGTGGTGTTAGGGTTGTGGCACGATCCAAAATCGCCGCCACGAAATTTCACACACCAAAGGAGACAGTATGAACGATTTTTTCAATGCACGTGATCTACTGCAGGTTGGGGGTAAGGATTACATTATTTATCGCCTCGACGCTTTGGAAAAAGCTGGGTTGACCAGCCTCAGCCGGCTCCCGTTTTCCATACGAATCGTGCTTGAGGCCGCCCTCCGTCAATGTAATGATATTGAGATCACACAGGACGACGTGAAAAATATCGCCGCGTGGACCCCGCAGGGCCAGCGCCCGGGCATTCCATTTTTGCCAGCGCGTGTCATCATGCAGGATTTCACGGGAGTCCCCGCCGTGGTGGACCTGGCTGCCATGCGCTCTGCAGTTGCGCGTCTGGGCGGCGACCCAAAGAAGATCAATCCGCTGGTTCCCGTGGACCTGGTGATTGACCATTCCATCCAGGTTGACTTTTTTGCAACCACCGACGCGCTCACACGCAATACCGAAATTGAATTTCAGCGCAACCGCGAACGCTATGAGTTCCTCAAATGGGGACAGAGGGCATTCACTAATTTCCGTGTGGTTCCACCGATGACGGGTATCGTCCATCAGGTCAATCTTGAATATCTGGCGGATGTTGTCATGGCAAAACCGGCTGGCGATGAAACCCTTGCCTTCCCGGATACCCTGGTTGGAACCGACTCACACACCACCATGATCAACGGCCTTGGAGTAGTAGGCTGGGGGGTTGGCGGCATTGAAGCAGAAGCTGTCATGCTCGGCCAGCCCATGGACATGCTCCTGCCCGATGTGATAGGGTTCAAGCTATATGGCAAACTCCGTGATGGGGTCACTGCCACTGACCTGGTTCTAACGGTTACGCAAATGTTGCGCTCGAAAGGCGTTGTGGATAAGTTTGTGGAGTTCTATGGCGATGGCCTGAACTATATGTCGCTGACGGACCGTGCCACCATTGCGAACATGGCTCCTGAATACGGTGCAACCGTAGGCTTCTTCCCTGTGGATGCGGAAACCATCCGCTATATGGAACTGACGGGTCGTCCGCGCGAAGTGATCGAACGCACTGAAGCCTACATGCGTGCCCAGGGACTCTTCCGTGAAGTCAATACACCCGACCCCGAGTTTACCGATAGACTCGAACTGGACCTGGCATCCGTTGTACCGTCCCTGGCTGGCCCCAAACGCCCGCAGGACCGCGTGCCCATGTCTGAGTTGAAAGAGACCTTCAAAAAGGCACTCTCTGCGCCTGTCAAGGAACGCGGCTTTGAACTCAAACCTGACGCGCTGACCAGGGAAGCGACTTTTGGCACGAATGGTGGCGCCATGCAGATGAAGCATGGCGCGGTGGTGATCGCTGCCATCACATCGTGCACCAACACCTCGAATCCGTCTGTGATGGTGGGAGCAGGTTTGCTGGCGAAGAAGGCGCTCGAGAAAGGGTTGAACGTCAAGCCTTATGTGAAAACGAGTCTTGCGCCTGGCTCACGCGTGGTAACTGAATATCTGAAACAGGCCAATCTGATCGAACCGCTCGCAGAACTCGGATTCAATGTCGTCGGCTACGGATGCACCACCTGCATCGGCAACTCAGGTCCACTTCCGGGTGAAGTTGCGAAGGCTGTCACCGGCAGCGATCTTGTCGCCGCGGCGGTCCTTTCGGGCAACCGAAACTTTGAGGGCCGCGTCCATCCGCTGGTGAAGGCAAACTTCCTTGCATCGCCTCCGCTTGTGGTTGCGTACGCCCTTGCAGGCACGGTAGATATCAATCTCGATCAGGAGCCGCTCGGCGAAGGCACTGATGGCCCCGTATATCTCAGGGATATCTGGCCTACGCAACTGGAAATCTCTGAGACCATCGCTTCCAGTTTACGCGTGGATATGTTCTCAGACCGCTATGCAAGTGTCTTCGAAGGTTCAGATGCGTGGAAGGAGATCAAGGTTTCGGGCGGCGATATTTACGAATGGAGCGATTCTTCATCCTACATTCATCACCCACCTTACTTCCAATCTTTGACTTTGGATATCCTGGGTGTGAGTGACATCAAAGCCGCACGTGTTCTCGGACTGTTTGGGGATTCCATTACAACAGACCATATCTCCCCTGCCGGCAATATCGCAGCGGACAGCCCCGCAGGAAAATACCTGCAGAGTTCGGGCATCCAGCCCAAGGATTTCAACTCGTATGGTTCGCGTCGCGGCAATGATCTGGTGATGGCACGCGGCACGTTTGCAAATATCCGCCTGAAGAATTTGCTGGTCTCACCCAAAGAAGGCAACCTGACGAAGCACTATCCTGAAGGCACTGAGATGAGCATCTTCGAAGCGGCCATCCAGTATCAAAGTGAGGGCGTTCCTGTCATTGTCATCGCAGGCAAGGAATATGGAACCGGCTCCAGCCGCGACTGGGCTGCGAAGGGTCCTCTGCTGCAGGGAGTGAAAGCCGTCATCGCGGAATCGTTTGAACGCATTCATCGCTCGAATCTGGTCGGCATGGGAATCCTGCCTTTAAAGTTCATGGATGGGCAGAACGTTGAATCGCTGGGTCTCAAAGGCGACGAAAAATTCGATCTCGAGGGGTTGAGCGGAACGATGGCTCCGAAATCTGCGATCACAGTCAAGGCAAAGCGCATTGACAGCACAATCCTTGAGTTCCAGGTCATTGCGCAGCTCAATACAGATGTGGAAGTGAATTACTACCGCAATGGAGGCATTCTCCACACTGTCTTGAGGAATTTGGTGAAGTAGTTGACGTGGAGGCAGAAGAAAAAGGAGCCTGGCTGTACCAGGCTCCTTTCGTTTAATTTGGATTCACTCTTCCAAAAAACTCATCCTGCAGGCGTTTTGTTTCGGTGTCATCTTTAATGGCTCGAACGGATTTTGCCAGTCCGCGGGCGCGTGCATCCAGCCAGAAATTCCCTTTTTGTGTTGTGGCTGGGATTCCATCTCCGCAATAATGGCTTGGATAGTCAGCATACCACCAGACTCCAACGTCGATATTTAGATCCCGCAAATGCTGGAGCCGTCCCTGGGGCATACCTTCGCCGTCCGCTGGCATGGCATCACTTTGGACCAGATCCGGCCGAATTGCCAGGATGGCGCTCGTCTCTTTTTCGCCCGCATGACCGTCCACAGTTGTTTCCCACTGGGCACGGATCGCTTCCTGATCCTCAGGGCTGTAATTCTGTTCGGCCACATACACTACATAATCGCGCGGGCTGGCCAACTGAATCTGTGTGAGATAGTGAATAAGGTTATCGTTGCCTCCATGCGCATTGACCAGAACGATCTTTTTAAGTCCGTTGCGCGCGATCTCACGGAAGGTGCTTTCAAGCAGTCGAATTGTGAGGTCCGGTTCAATGCCGATGCACCCGGGATAATGCCGCGCTTCCAGGATCTGTGTAAATATGAAATCAGGAAATACAATCGCAGGCTCCAGCGCCGCCGCACGATTGCACACTTCGCGGCCAATGTACATATCCGTTGCCAGCGGAAGATGATGTCCGTGCCGCTCGATGCATGATAACGGAAACAGGCACACGCCTTCCGCTTTTTGAACCGCATCCGTAAAAAGATCACCAGTCAATTCTTCCCAACGCATGAGAGCCTCCTATGGTTTATATTATCCGCCGCCCGGCACAATCGAACCGATCGCCAGGAAGGCGAAGATCAACACATCCTGCAAAAAGTGAATGAACCATGCCCACCACAATCCTCTCGTTTCGAGCATGGACTTGCCCAGGAACCAGCCTAAAAAGCCTGCCATCAGAACACCGATCACCCCATACGGAACTCCATAAAAGTGAGCGACGCCAAAGTAGGCAGCCATCAGCAAAAGTGCCTGATGTTTCCCCACCACATTCTCGAGCACAGATAAAAACGATGCCTTATAAGTCATCTCTTCATTGAAGGCGTTCAATGCCGCGGCAATGAAAACGGCAGGTAAAAATGGCAAAGCTCGCACGACAATGTCCACCGGCGGGCGGCCTGCAAGTACCAGGAATGCCAGAGTCCCGGAACTGATGATAATCGCAAAGTTTCATCCAAGTTTATTCCACCGTTCCCCATCCTTGATACCCATCCATCTGACGGGTTCAGCCAGGGCGCTCGTATCGCCTCTGACCAGGAAGAAAGCAGCGCGCGTCTTTTTTAGGATGAACAATGCCGCGATAATTGCAAGAGTCACCATCAAACGCAGTGATTGTTCAGCCAGCATAAAGACATTGAACGAAGGGTTGTTCAGCCATGATCGATAGAAGGGCAGTTGATCGGCCTTTGTATAAATGAGCCACTCGGCACCCACAAGCACAAGGAACGGGATAAAGAATTGTCGCAAGCCGCGCACATCGCTCCACACAAATCTCAATGTCAAACCGATGATAATGACGATTGCCGCGAACGCCGATGAAAGATCAAACGAGACCTGATAATCAAAGATTTCCTGAGCAATGATTCTTGGAAAGCCCGAAGCCAGCAATAGGAATGTCCATGCTCTGATCGTCAAAGTCCTGGGTCTGGGATGTTCAACGGTCATGGTGTGATCTCCTCTGGAATTCCATTATGTCAATTGCCAGACCCCCTGCCAATTGTGCAACGTCAGGTTGTGTGCCTGACTTTACTCTCTACTTTGAGATCAGCATATTCAACAAACCAGTGGGATACAGGATGGACTTCCCGATGCCGAACTCATCGAGCCCCTTCCACACCGCACGGATGTCCTCCCCGTCCGCTTCCTTTCCTACAATCAGAGGCTGGTCATACAACCCAGACACTTTCAACGCTCCATCGAAGATCATCACGTTCTCGTGACCGGCGGTCCCGTTGAACTGAAAAATATTCTCCACCGCGCCGAGATATCTCAGACTTTCTTTTTCGACTTCCACATGGATCTCTTCCATCATTTCACGGCAGATGGTCTCTGCGCTGGTCTCGCCAAACTCAATGCCTCCCCCCAGCGGACGGTAAAAGTATTCGTCCTTGAGGGGGTCATATCCTTCAGCGACAAGAATACGATCCTTATTGCGAAACACACAAATGGCAATGGGGCGGATCTGATTCATGTTTTCTCCCTTAAAAACGTAGGGCGGGATGACATCCCGCCCCACAGGCTACAACGAAATTAACTCTGCTTGTTTCTGCAACCTTGCCTGCATGGACCACGGCCCCGTCCATGTGACGGTGACGGGCAGGAGTCTGCCACGTAGATCCTC
>JANMSY010000461.1:0-2616 GCA_031389865.1 Anaerolineales bacterium
TTCCGCATTGGGTATGAAGGGAATCCCAAACACGAAGCAATCGGTATATCGAGCAGCTATCTCAAACGCGCCAAGTCCAATCGTGAAACGAGCCATCCACAGGTGCGGGAATGGAGACAGGTTGTTCTGCATCCCGAACCGGGCTGGGTGCAATATCAAGGTTTGTGGGGGGTAAAAAGTCTGCTGAAGGATGAGTCGGGGCCACCCGGACCCAAATGGGACAGACCCGATAAGCTGTTCCTGATCAGCCCACGCAAGCGCTGGGATCGGGAACTGGAATGGCTGGTGGAACTGGAGAATTTATTTAAGTCGAAGAGCAGGGTATGATGATGCCATCTATCTTTTCCAGCGTGCATACACCGCCTGTGACAGCAGCCGTCCTGCACTCTGTTCGCGGGTGACCAGTTCGCCGCTGTCCATCTTTCCCCCCAACCCTTTCATCATTTCATCCAAAGCCTGCGCCAGATGGATCGCCGACGCGCGCACGGCATATACCGTGATGGAAACAAACAAGGGCTTGTCGCTCAGGCACTCACGGCAGGTCTCCAATAGCTCCGGCAGGGATTTATATACTTCCCAGATCTCGCCTTTGGGGCCGCGTCCGAATTTGGGCGGGTCGAGGATAATGCCATCGTACTTTACACCGCGCCGAGCTTCGCGCTGGACGAACTTGACCGCATCCTCCACGATCCAGCGGACGGGTTTATCTTCCAGCTTCGATAACGCCTGATTGTCACGCGCCCAGCTTACAGATTTTTTGGACGCGTCCACATGAGTCACCCTGGCTCCAGTCGCCGCCGCCGCCAGGGAGGCGAGTCCTGTATATCCAAATAAATTCAATACATTGACCTCTCTTTTGGATTGAAAGATCAGGTCGCTCGACCAATCCCAATGCGCGGCCACTTCGGGGAATACACCCAAATGACGACCAGGGGTCGTCATTACTTTAAACGTTAATTGTTTGTTCACGAGGGCAAGTGGATACTGCATGGTCCATTGTTCATCCACCTTCTTTTTGAAATCCCAATGTCCGCCGCTTTCCTCACCGCTGGGTTGAAAAACTGCATGTGCATTCTTCCATTCGATGTCAAGGGAACGCTTCCACATCGCCTGAGCCTCAGGCCGGACAAAAATATATTTACCAAACCGTTCCAGTTTGAGTCCATCACCGCTGTCCATTAACGCGTAATCGGTCCAATGGGAAGATTCAAGCAGTGTGAAAGGGGTGGAAGTGGTCATTAAGGTAGTAAGAAAGTCCCGTTAATGAGGTAATTCGGACAAGACTACTTGCTTTTTAATTTTAAAGTTGTATAATGTGGGATGAAGTGGTAGAAAGTGGTAAGGACGCCGGTTGCGCCGGCGTTCACCTGTTAAGAAGGAATTATAGCACAAATGTTCTTGAGTCAGTTCCAACATAACCTCGATGACAAAGGCCGCCTGATGATACCGGCGCGGTATCGTGACTTGCTGGCAGCTGGCGCGTTCATTACGCAAGGTTTCGACCGGTGCCTCATGGTGATGACAGATGCATACTTTCAGGATGTGTATGCACGTCTCAATGGCATGAACATGGCTGACCCAACCGCGCGCATGCTGCGCAGACTGATCCTTTCCAACGCCTACGCTGTTGACGTGGACAAAGTAGGGCGCATCCTGGTCCCACAAAACCTGCGCGAGTTTCTCGGGGTGATCAGCGGAGAACTGGTACTCGCAGGACAGGGCGACTACTTTGAAGTGTGGACGCCTGCAGAGTGGAATCTCCAAATGGACAGACTGCAGGATGTGGAAGCAAACGAACAGCGTTTTGCCACACTCGACTTTTCCAGAAATACATTGTAGCAGCAAGATCATCCTGCTTTGGGCGGCATAACGCCGACCCTGCATACTATGAACGATACACCGCATCAACCTGTACTTTACCAAGAGATTATACACGCGTTGCAACCCGCAAGTGGCGGGCGTTATGTTGACGGAACATTGGGCGCGGGCGGCCATGCCCGCGGCATCATGGAGGCGTCTGCGCCAGATGGTCGACTGCTGGGTCTCGATGTAGACCCGCAGGCGCTGGCGATCGCTCGTAGGAACTTGGCTCCCTACGAACATCGCATCCATCTGGCGCAAGCCTCCTATACCAGTCTCTCGGCGCAATTGGCGCAGCTTGGCTGGGATAAAGTGGATGGTATCGTGCTCGATCTTGGCGCATCGTCGATGCAGTTCGATACGCCCGAGCGCGGCTTCTCTTTTATGCAGGATGCGCCGCTTGACATGCGCTTTGGTCCGCACGCCTCGCTGACCGCCGCCGATATCGTAAACAGTTATACGGAACGGGAACTGGCTGACTTGATTTACGAATTTGGCGAAGACCGCGACTCTCGCAAGATCGCGCGAGCCATCGTCAAAGTGAGACCGCTTCACACGACCCGTGAACTGGTCGCCGTCATCGAGAGCGTATCTCCCCGCCGCGGGTCCTTCGGCACGGTGAGCGGCAGACGAACCGTCAGGAGCCTCCACCCTGCTACACGGACGTTTCAGGCACTTCGCATCGCGGTGAATGAGGAACTGGCTTCCATTGAGAAGGTGCTTCCCCAGGCGGTGGCAGGCCTGAGACCCGCGGGA
>JANMSY010000027.1:0-3637 GCA_031389865.1 Anaerolineales bacterium
TCTCACGGTTTTCAACAATATTCTGTATTTCAGTGCCAACGCCAATGACAGCGTCGGAACGGAACTATGGAGATTCGATGGGACAACAGCCACCCGTGCCGCAGACATCAACGCGGGTGCAGCCGATTCCGTGCCCACATACCTGACGGTGTTCAACAACATCCTGTACTTCAGCGCAAATGGCGATGCCGCCGGCTTTGAGTTGTGGAAATACGACGGTACAAATATCAGTCGTGTCAGCGACATCAACGCCGCGGGCGGTTCGAACCCAGCCTATTTGACGATCTATAACAACGAGTTATATTTCCAGGCAAATGCCAACGATGGCGCGGGCGCGGAGCTTTGGAAATTCAAAGGTCCATAAAGAATCTCCTTCTCAGAAATCAACCTACTGCCGCAGGGTCCATGATCCTGCGGCTTTCAAATCAGATGTGAACAAAACAGTCCACGACTGTACTTTTCCCATACTCTGCATAAGCAAACGTTAGACATTCATGCGATCCAATCGCTCCCGGCTACACCCCAGCCACAACAGAATACCGTCCATTGATTTTTTGCGCGGGCTGGTAATCGTCATTATGGCGCTGGATCACGTCCGCATGTATTTTGGGGCTGGGACGTGGTACACCTCGCCCACCGATCTCGCCACAACCACTCCGCTGTTATTTTTCACGCGTTGGATCACACATTTCTGTGCGCCGGTCTTTGTCTTCCTGGCGGGCACGTCCGCTTTTCTGTATGGGACAAAACAGGCGAACACCCGGCAGACCGCGCGCTTCCTGTTCACACGCGGCGTGTGGCTGGTCATTGTGGAGCTGGTCATTGTCAGCTTTGGATGGACGTTCGACACAGCCTATAGTTTTCTGATCCTGCAGGTGATCTGGGCGATCGGGCTCGGCATGCTGGCGTTATCTGCGTTGGTGTTCCTACCCAATCAAATTATCCTTCTCATTGGCATGATGATTGTGTTTGGGCATAACCTGTTGGATCCGATCACTGTGCAGGGCACAGGCTTCTTCGATTTCATCTGGTACATCCTGCACCAGCCCAAACTTGTCATGTTGAACGAACGCGCCATCAGCATCTTTTATCCGGTGCTGCCCTGGGCCGGCCTCATGGCTCTGGGCTATGTGACCGGCAACCTGTTCAGGCAGGAATTTCCCGCCTCTCAGAGGACACTCTGGTTGTTCGTAAGTGGAATTGGCGCAACCGCCTTGTTCGTTGTCCTTCGTCAATTCAACCTATACGGTGAACCCTTGGCCTGGCAGTCACAGGACTCTGCTATCTTCACATTGATATCGTTCCTGAACACAACGAAATATCCTCCGTCCCTGCAGTTCATTCTGATGACGATGGGACCAGCCCTGCTGTTTTTGGCTCTGAGTGAAACGATAAAGCCGCGCGTCACCCATCCACTTGTAGTGTTTGGAAGGGTACCCTTGTTCTTTTACATTCTCCATATTTATTTCATTCATGCCCTTGCGCTGCTGGCACTTGGCTATGCAGGCCGGGACTGGCGGGAGTACATCCTGTCTGCCGGGCAATTCCTGTCAGGAAGGCTGGACAATTTCGGGTTCGGCCTGGAAGTGGTGTATGTCGTCTGGATGCTGGTCGTGCTTACGCTATATCCACTTTGCAGGTGGTACCAAAAGGTCAGGGAAAACAATCCTGCAAGCCGGTGGATGCGTTATTTGTAATGCTATAATTTTTGAAGCAGCGTTGTGTCCAACGTATGAGAGGAGAACATCATGGCTGAGTTAAAGACCATACCCACCAAATCCAGTGTGGATAAATTTCTCAAGGGGATCAAGGATGGGCATAAGCGTGCAGACTGCTATACAATTTTGGAGTTGATGAAAAAGGCAACCAAAGCGCAGCCGAAGATGTGGGGTACTGGAATTGTCGGTTTTGGCGATTATCACTATGTGTATGAATCAGGGCGCGAAGGTGACTGGTTCATCACGGGCTTCTCTCCGCGCAAGCAAAACCTGACGCTGTACGTAATGGGCGGGTTTCATCAGTTTGAAGACCTGATGAAGAAGCTTGGAAAACATTCCACAGGCAAAGGTTGTCTGTATATCAATAAACTGGAGGATGTGGATACAAAGGTACTGAAGGAGCTCATTACCAAATCGGTGAAGATGGCGTCGAAGAATAAAGCATAAGAATACAAAAACTGGAAACCAAAATTAAATTCTCTACCGTACAAATGTCATTGCGAGGCGGTCTTCCCTGGCACCGCCCGCCAGGGCAGGTGTGACGAAGCAATCTCCTGTTTTATGGGAATTTCAGATCAAAAGAAGATTGCCGCGCCGCCAAATAGCAAGAGCGGCGGCTCGCAATGACATGAACTTATAAGATGTACGGTAGAGAGAAATTAAAATAATAAGTAGAACCGAAACGTCCTGACAAGTGAAACTTCCTTTTTACCTAGGGAGCCGCCTCTACAGGTTTTTGGGAAGGTAACAAAACGGGGATTCAGGGCTTCCATGAAGTATGGAACATCAAAACGATCCCAGAGACGTTAAGCTCGAAAATCCCAATGCACAGAGAATATTGAACCTGTACAACCAGGGACTGAACGAACTGCCCGCATCGCTCTGGAGTGCCTCGCAACTGGAAGTGTTGAACGTAGGCAACAACCACTTATCCACCCTGCCCGAGGCTCTCGGAGATCTGAAAAACCTTCGGATGCTCGATCTGGGTCACAACAAGTTTGCAGCCATTCCCGCTTCCATCGGCAAATTAACAGAACTGCGCTTCCTGTATCTGAGCGATAACGGGTTTGATTCTGTTCCAGCGTCCCTTGGAAAACTCAGGGAACTTCAGTATTTGAATATCACTGACAACCAGCTCACCGCTCTTCCCAATGACATCGGGAAACTGTCAAAGCTGGTCGAACTCAGGCTTTACAATAACCAGATCGCTTCGCTTCCCAATTCGATCGGCAGCCTAAAACACCTGCGCGAGCTGTATCTGATGAATAACAGGCTCACGTCGCTCCCCGGGCCCGTTGGTAAATTGAAGAACCTCAAAAAGCTGATGCTCGAGAACAATCAGATCGAATCGCTTCCCGAATCGCTGGGTGATGCGGCGAGTCTCACCGACCTCGACCTGCGTTTCAACCAACTTACATCCCTCCCCGATTCGATTGGCAGGCTCAAAAACCTCAGGTTCATGGATCTGCGTGCAAACCGTCTGTCCTCGCTCCCCGAAAGCCTATCCAAACTTCATAGGCTTGAAAAACTGGACCTGCGCTGGAATCAGTTTGAAAGCGTCCCTGCCTGGATCAAGCAGCTTGAAAAACGCGGCTGCATTATTTATATGTAGCTTGTCAAAAGGGTTTACCAAATGAAAAGAATACCTTCTTACTGGTTACTGATTCTGATTGTATCTTTCGTGGCATCCGCCTGTGGACCCAGCCCCGCCGCTCCACAGACCACGCCGATCGTTGCTCCCGCGTCCACAGCCACTCCACTCCCGACGTTGACTCCCACCCAAATGCTGACCGCCACACCGCTTCCCACAGCGACGCCGGTCCCGCATCCGCTTGAGATCAATGCCATGCGCGCCCGTGAATATCCCGGCAGTGACATTGTCATCGAATCAGTGCTCGACCCCGGCGTGAATTACAACC
>JANMSY010000467.1:0-8057 GCA_031389865.1 Anaerolineales bacterium
CTCGAGCCGTTGCGCATTGATAACCATGTCGCGCCATGTGGCTCCCCATTGAAAATTCTGGGAGATTCCACTGATCACAGTTAGGATCGCCGCCAGAATCGGCGTGGAAACAGTAAATAGTAGAGCGAGGAATTTATCAGATTGTATGAATGCCGAGGTGGTAAGTGATGCTACCAGAGTCACCAGAGAACCCAGGATGGTTGTCCAATATCGATACCGTTTGAAATTTTTCTTATTGGAACTGCTCGCTCTCCAGTAATAATCGATTTTTTCCTTGTACATCCTTTTGACATAGTTGTCCAAAGTCTCCACCTTTTCAGTTGGGACTTCGCTGTCCTGCGGGGTCAGATTATTTACCATTTCTCCTCCTTTGGATATTGAAAGCAATATATCTATTATAAGCATCTTCAACCGCTTTACAATAATGTTAACCCGCTGTTCGACAAGGCGATGCTTGGAGCAGGTGCGTAAGATATCGTGAGCGCGGCCACCATCCCGATATTCTATACGCTTACCCCACAGCAGGGATCAGTGTCTCAGGGCGTGTAGGCATTTCTGATGTAATAGTTCTCAGCATTTTGATCACGACAGGACATCATCCAATGGCGGGTGCTGCTTTCATAGATTACAGAAGGTTGTGTACAACCCAGGAGCGTATACGAATCGTGTACGTTAACCAGTGAGGGATTACCTGCATCAAATCGATAAATATTAATGAGCCCGTCCGGACCATTGGGATTTGTGAATAGCACAGAATCAGAGCCAGCAAGGATGATGGATACTGGACCCCAGGCCGGAATCGTTGAGTCATTCAACCCCGCGGTTTGGGTATAGGTAGTCGGTGAACTGCCAGTACCAACACCTAATTTTCTGGATAACGCTACACCATTAGGAATGTAGTACAAATACCACTGGTTCCCATAGGAATAAGCGCCCACTGGGAATATTTCATCTCCGGAACCCCAAACATTCGGATCTCTTCCAGCAAGCACTTCGCCGACGTCCTGGAAATTTTCCCCATCTTCACTCACTGCGAGACGTGCACTTGCGTTCACAGTACAGCCAGACCCTGTATTTGCACCGTAATAGACATAAATTTTGCCGTCAACGCCCAGCCATGCCGCAGAACTGGCCGCGCCTTCCTCAATACTCCCCTGGCTGAACCAGGAAATCACAGGATTGTTTGCAGACTTGACCCAGTGAATACCATCTGTGCTGGTTGCCACCCCAATGGCACGAGAGGAGACAGATTCACACCCATTGTCATAGGAGGGCGACCCCTGATAGTAGAGGTAATAGGTATCACTCTTTTTGATCAGGGAGTTTGCAAACCCTCCCCACAGATAATAATCCCATTCGCCTTCCGCTCCATGTGAAAAAGCAATGCTGCCAGCATCCCAGTCATTTCGCGCAGGGATGGCTATCGCACCTGGTATTGGAGATGGTGTGGATGTATGAGTGAAAGTCGGCGTCGGTGCTTCTGTAGCAGTGGATGTGAATGCAGCGGTGGGGGTAAAGGTTTCCGTGAGCGCAGGAGATGGAGTATCTGACGGCGTTTCGATGGTCGAGGATGAAGTTGGAATTCCTGGGTATGGAATGCAGGCGTGAGCCAGCAGGGCCAGTAAAACAAGCAAAGCCAAATTTAGCCTATTCATATCATCATTGTACAAACCCCCGGGATGCATGACAAGACCCAGATCGGGACCATATCCCAACAGAATACGTGTATAATCACAACATGCAAGAAACGTCTGACAACTTGATTGTCAGCGCCGCTACGAGCGGGTAGGTTAGTGTATCTGGTCAGGAACAATTCCTGCCCAGATTTTTGTTTTTATCATCAGATCTCGGAAACTTCACACAACCCTCATCATTTTCTGCTGGCAGCAGACTTCCGGGGTCTTACTAAGGAGCATCAATGAAGCTAAGTAAATTGGCAAGTGAGATAGCCGAATCGCCCACCTTTGCGCTGAACGAAGAGGCTCGTTTATTGCGTGAACGCGGCGAGGCAATCATCAATTTGGGAATCGGTGAGCCCAGGAACAAAACGCCGATCGCGGCGGTTCTCGCCTCAGCCGCCAAGTTGACGAGCGGCGAGATCAAATACACTCCTCCAGATGGATTGCCCTCCATGAAAAAGGCGGTCATACGCTACACGGAGGAAAATTACGACCGCCTGGTGGCTCCAGAAAATGTACTCATCACCAATGGGGCAAAACAATCTCTTTTCAATATTTTTTACTCCATCCTAAACCCGCAGGATGAAGTGGTCGTGATCGCGCCCTATTGGGTATCCTATACCGAGATGATTAAGATGTGCCTGGGGATTCCTGTCATTGTTACGCCGCAGGATGGGACATTCACCCCGCGCTTCGAAGATATCGAACGTGCGGTGACATCTTCCACACGGGCGATCATCGTGAACAGCCCGAACAATCCCTCCGGGGCGATCTATCCGCCGGAGTTGATCGAGAAGATCGTGAACATGTGCGAGAAAAAAAGCATTTTCATGATCTGTGACGACATCTATCATAAGCTGACGTTTGATCGAAACAAGGCAGTCCCCGCTTATGAATTTACCAGGAATGATATTGAAAGTTCGCATGTGATCGTTGTCAATGGTGTGGCGAAACTCTATGGTATGACGGGCTTTCGCATTGGCTGGGTCGTCGCTCCGCGCGAGTTGGTGCGTGTCATGACAAATGTGCTGGCGCAGACCACTTCGTGTGTGTCGCCTCTGGCACAGGCCGCCGCCGAGGGCGCGCTGAACGGTTTGCAGTCTGTGGTGGAAGCGTTGCGATTGCACATCCAGAATAATCGCGACGTGGTTTTGCAGGAGATGAAGACATTCAACGGTGTGCGTTTGATCCCGCCTGCTGGAACGTTTTATGCGTTACCTGATCTACGCGCGTTCAACAATAATTCAGTGGAAGTATCACGGTTCCTGCTCAAAAAAGCGATGGTGGTGACTGTGCCCGGCAAGGAGTTTGGCATGGAAGGGCACATCCGACTGTCTTTTGCAGGATCGGTAAAAGACGTGACCGAGGGGATTGCACGCATCAAATGGGCGCTCGACTCCAGCTCGCCCAATGAGATTTACATCGGCGATAAAAAGCTGATCCGTGACTGGATGTAGGAAAACAACATGAATAACTTATTGAACATCAAAACACCCGCAGAATCCATTGCGCAGGCTCGCAAGGCGGATTACAACCTGTCAAATCACGGTATCTCGAACTTGAGATTGGCCTACTGGAACCTCGCTACTGAAGCCCTGTATGAAGAGGCTGTGTTTCGTAGCGAAGGTGTGACCACGGCAGGCGGTCCGTTTGTGGCGCATACCGGCAAGCACACTGCGCGTTCCGCGAATGATAAATTCGTCGTACGCCACGTGGATTCAGAAAACAATATCTGGTGGGGCGTGTATAACCGTCCGTTTGACGGGGACAAGTTCGAAATTCTGTATGACCGCATGCTGGGATTTCTGCAGGGACGCGACGTGTTTGTTCAGGATGTATATGGCGGCGCCGATGAAAATTATCGCCTGCCTGTGCGGATTGTGACGGAGCTGGCGTGGCACAGTCATTTTGTGCGCAACATGTTCATCCTGCCGCAGTCGCTTGAGGAATATAAGCGTTTTGTGCCGGAGTTTACGATCGTTGCCATGCCTTCCTTCAAAGGCATGCCCGCTGTGGATGGCACGCTCAGCGATACATTCATATGCCTATCGTTTGAAAAGAAGCTTGCCATCATTGGCAATACGGCATACGCGGGTGAGATCAAAAAATCAGTGTTCACGATCCTGAATTATCTATTGCCGCTGGAAGGCGTGCTCTCAATGCATTGTTCTGCAAACGTGAATCCCAATAACATGAACGATGTGGCTCTGTTCTTCGGCTTGAGTGGCACAGGCAAAACAACCCTTTCCGCTGACCCCACCCGCAGCCTGATCGGGGATGATGAGCATGGCTGGAGCGACGATGGTGTTTTCAACTTCGAAGGCGGATGTTATGCCAAGGTGATCGGACTTTCCGAATCTGCCGAGCCTGAAATCTATGCGACCACGAAGAAGTTCGGGACGATCCTTGAAAACGTTCCCTTTGACCCGATCACACGTCTCATTGATCTGGAGGACGAATCGATCACGGAAAACACGCGCGCTTCCTACCCCTTGGAATTCATCGCGAACTCCGTCCCTGACAAGAAAGCCGGGCATCCGAAAAATATTATCCTCCTGACGTGTGACGCGAGCGGGGTGATGCCGCCGATTGCGCGCTTATCACCGAACCAGGCGCTGTATCAATTCATCAGCGGGTACACATCCAAGATAGCGGGAACAGAAGTGGGCCTGGGAAAGGAACCAGAGATCACCTTCTCCGCTTGTTTCGGCGGACCCTTCATGGTCCATCATCCGTATAAATATGCGGAGCTGCTGAAGCGTAAGATCGAACGTTACGGTGCTCAATGCTGGCTTGTTAATACCGGCTGGGTCGGAGGGCCATACGGTGTGGGCAAGCGTATTTCGATCAGGCACACGCGCGCTTTATTGAACGCGGCACTGACGGGAAAGCTCGATCACGTGACGTTTACGTCGGACCCAATCTTCGGCTTCGAAGTCCCTGAGCATTGCCCGGAGGTTCCGGATGAAGTACTGATGCCAGCCTCGTCCTGGTCTGACAAAAAGGAATATGACAGGCGCTATAAGGATCTGGCGATGCGGTTTAAACAGAACTTCGGCAAGTTTGAAGATCAAACTCCCCAGGAAATCATCGAGGCGGGTCCTCGAGTCTGAGCGGGTGGACATCGCCGTCATCTATTTGGCAAACTGCGTACATTACAAAGAGACGCAGGCGATGCAGCCTGCCTCTCTTGTTACGTGTTAGATGATCGTTTTTGTTTTGGTGTACTCTACGGCACTGGGATGCCGAAGGCACGGACGATGAAGACTGCCATCTCGCCTCTTGTCACATAGTTCTGTGGACAGTATCTCAACGGGTTAATAGCACAGCCGGCCGTTATGCCATCGTTGTACAACTCCTCGATGAACGCCTGGAAGGAGGGCGGCTGCCCGGGGTAGGGCACATCCGCAAATATGCCGGTCGGGTTCGGTGTGGGAGTAAAGTTGCCCATGGCCCGTTCGAGGAAGACGGCCATCTCGCCGCGGGTCACATAGTTCTGCGGGCAGTATTTTAAGGGGTTCAGAGCACAACCCACGGTGATGCCATCGTTGTAGAACTCTTCGATGAACGGAGTGAAGGACTCCAGCCCAGGATAGGGTAGATCCGTAAACATGCCGGTCGGGTTCGGTGTGGGAGCATAGTTGCCCATGGCCCGTTCGATGAAGACGGCCATCTCGCCCCTCGTCACGTTGGCATCCGGACAGTATTTTTTGGGTGACTGTAAACAGCCAGTGGTAATCCCGGCCCCGTGGAACGCTTCGATGTACTTCGAGAACATGTGCGTAAAAGGCACATCGGTAAAGGTGGGTGCCAGCGCTATTTCCCAAATTTTGCCATCGTTTTCTTGAGATTCGTAGTCATTATCCATACCGCGGCTGACGATATAGATATTCTTGACTGCCGGGTTTTGACTGCCGGGTGCAAATGCGACATCTGAGCGTATATTGGGGATATTTCCCATGAAAGATAGATCATAGGCGTTTATCAGTGTCCCGGAAGTTGTTATATGCCCTACATAATTATCGCTGCCATCAGAACTGACAATGAATAGTGTACCTTGATCCACATTGTATCCAATGCCTTCGAGATCTCCAAAGCCCCATGCTCGAGTATCAAAATGTGCCATGGGTCCGTCATCGCCACCTAATTTGCCATCCGCACCAAGATTGAACATGTAGACTTCAGCATTGATGCCGCCCGCGATAAAAATTGTGTTCTGTCCATAAGCGACATCCTCTGCATCGCTGATATTATATAGGTCAAGGACATTAACAAATGTCACCACGTCATCGGAGGTGCAGTAAATACCATCTGCTCCAAGGCCCACTTCAATTATGCGATTGAGATTGTCATCTGAGAAGTAAATACGATTGTTACCTGGATCGATCCCAAGGCCACTCGGCTCGTTGGAGAACCCGGTATGGGAAAGATTGGTGGTGCTACAGGTGGAGATCAGTTCTCCTGATAAGGTCGAGTCAAAAACATTGTTTCCCGTGAAGTACCTCGGCATTTCGTCCACTTCGCTATCAGCAAGTAGCAGTCTCCCGGTCAGCGGCCAATAGTCGATCCCGGACGGATCCGGACTGGAGGGATTCCACACAGTATTGGATGTATCGATCACCTGCACCAGGGTACTTGGCAGTAAAGCCACACCTGGGGGCAGTGCAAGTGGTTCGGTCAGCGACAATTCCAAAATCCGACCCTCGTTTTCTTCTGTAACGGCCTGGTCGGCAATCAGGTTCCCATTGTGGGGCATGTAAGACGTCCGACTTTCCGCTGTGCCCACATTGCCACTGTCCACCAAATATAAACTCTCCTTGAGCAGATCGTCTGTCTGGTCACTGCTGGGTGCAAACAACATCGTTGACAGATTCCTCAACAGAAAGGGGCTGATATCAGAGACTGAAATTACTTTTCCTTCCCCAGTCAGCTCATATATTTTTTGCTCAGTAGGACTGCCAACATATACGTTCCCATTATTGGGATTAAATGCAATGCCGCGCGGCGCAGACCGTATAAAGGATGCCAGATCTATGCGATTGATTCCGCCACTCATCACAGCATTCCCGCTGTCAAACCCCAAAGTTGGATGAGGTGAAATGATCAGGATCTGCGATTTTCTGGCATCCAATATAAAGAGCTGTCCAGTATGAGGATCAAACGTCATGCCTTGAACATCCTGAAGATCAAATGCCCCTGCATGGAAGCGTGTCACCGTTTGCCGCGAAGATTTTGGCAAGCCAATTTCTTCTCTTTCGATTTTTGCCAGCTCGGTGCCGTTGGCTGTCAGGAAAAATAAACTGTCACTGCGCTGGTCAAAAGCAGTACCCAGCGGATTTTCAATCAGATCGGCAACGTCCACTGGAATTCCCGGATCTCCATAAATCGTCATTGTGACAGAACTCGTATCTCCCCACACCAAAAATGACTGTTCCCCTGGCACAAAGGTCATCCCCTTTGGACTGTTCATGCCAAGCTTACGCGTGTGAGTGGTTTTCACCTCGTATAGTTGTAGGGGGACACCCTGCGCTGTTGCCAGGGTCGTGATGCGAAAAAATGGATGCAATGCAAGAAAGACGATCAATAACAGTTGAAACCGTTTGCGCTTTAGATATAATTTAGTAGACATCATGATCCTTTGAAAGAATAAGAATCTATCCTAAAATTCAATGATCTTTCTGGATATGTCGTTGCGAACCGCTGCTTTTGTTCTTTGGCGGTGAAGCAATCTCCTTTTCATCAGGCAAAATCTAGTTTTTGGGAGATTGCTTCTCGAAGACTCGCAACGACATGGTTAATTTTCGGATAGGCTCTAAGTAAAATTATGCAGGTAAATAGCATATATTCCACGAACTCTCAGCATTCAAAAGTCCCGCAGAAGGATTTTGCTCAGACCCACGAAAGTGGTCGTTGTAATTGAAGCATACAGAACCGACAAGAGAGTTTTAATAAATTCGAGGGTATTGTAACAACGCTGGTCCCCGAGTCTGAGCAGATAGACGTTGCCTACCGGCACGTCCAGGCGTACGTGTTAGCACGGGCAGCGAGCGGAATGCAGGCATGAAACTCAAAGCGGGACAGGCTTTATAGCTTATCCCGCTTTGAGTTTTCTTCTATCTAGGTCTATATCATATTAAAAATCAGCTTACGGCAAATTGAATGTCCTGACCAGGAACACTGCCATCTCAGCTCGCGTGACCGGCTGTTCGGGGCAATAATTTCCATTGCCACAGCCTGCCGTGATCCCTTCCGTCACCAACTGCTTGATAAAGGCTGCTGCCCAGTAATCGGTGGGTACGTCCCCAAAGCCGGTGCTGGCTCCCACTGCAGGAGGAGTGTAACCTGATCCATATTTGGAGCGCAGCAGGAAGACCGCCA
>JANMSY010000075.1:0-4471 GCA_031389865.1 Anaerolineales bacterium
GCACAAACTTGCGGATGTTATCGTAGATCGTGCGCCCTTCCTTGACCGCGGCAACGATGGTCGCAAAGTTATCGTCAAGCAGTACCATATCTGCTGCTTCCTTCGATACATCCGTGCCCGTGATTCCCATCGCTACGCCGATATCCGCCCTTTTCAACGCAGGCGCGTCGTTGACGCCATCGCCGGTCATCGAGACAATATGTCCGCGCTCCTGCAGCGCCTGCACGATCTTCAACTTGTGTTCCGGCGAAACACGGGCGAACACCTGCACTTCATCCACGACACTCTTTAATTCATCAAAGGAAAGATTCTCGATCTCTTTGCCGGTAAGAACTCGTACACTTGCTTCATTGCCTGCATCGATGATCCCAAGCTGCCGCGCGATTTCTGTGGCGGTCAGTGGATGGTCGCCGGTGATCATGATCGTGCGAATGCCTGCCGATTTTGTGATGGCGACAGCCTCCCGCACTTCATTGCGCGGAGGGTCGATCATGCCAAACAGTCCGACAAACGTGAGGTTCTGTTCCAGATCGGTTTCGATTACATCGGGGATGTGGTTGATCAAACGGAATGCGACGCCCAGAACGCGCATCCCTTTTTGAGCGAGAGTCTGGTTCGACGCCTCAATGCGGACCTGGAAGCCGTCGTCCATTTTTTCGAGTTTTCCGTTTACCCACACATGACTCGCCAGATCGATCAGCCCATCCACGCTTCCTTTTGTGAAGGCAATATAGCGGTGATTGTTTACGTCCAACCCGGCCAGCACTTCGGGGTCATATTGCCCTAAATGATGGACTGTTGTCATGCGTTTGCGCTCGGAATCAAAAGGCAGTTCAGCAGCGCGCGGGAACGATGTGTCAAGCGTCGATTTCCAATATCCCATTTTTGCTGCGGCAGTCACCAGTGCGCCTTCGGTCGGGTCCCCCAGTGTATGGAAGCGGTCATCGCCTTCGTCCACGAGACGTGCATCGTTGCACAATGCGCCGCCGATGGCTGTCAGTGAGAAAGCAGATTGGGCTGGCGCGCCCAGGTTTCGGGTGGTAGTGAACGAACCGCTCTTGTCCATCTCTTCGGTGAGGTCGAGGGCATGATTGGCCACATCCAGCACGACAACGGTCATGCGGTTTTCGGTGAGGGTGCCTGTTTTATCGGAACAGATTACGGTCACCGAGCCAAGGGTTTCCACAGCGGGCAGTTTCCGGATGAGGGCATTCTTTTCAAGCATGCGCTGTGCACCGAGCGCAAGGGTAATCGTTACCACTGCGGGCAAACCTTCGGGAACGATGGCAACCGCAACGCTCACTGCAGTCAGAAGCATGTGCCGCAGTTCATCGCCGCGCAGAATCCCCAGCACCGCAATAACAATTGCAATGAACACACCGACCACAGCCAGGTTTTTACCCAATGCGTCGAGTCGTTTTTGAAGAGGTGTTTCGTCACTGCCACTCTGCTGAATAAGATCGGCGATCCTGCCGAGTTCGGTCTGCATGCCGGTGGCAACCACAAGGGCACGGCCGCGCCCCTGTGTGACAATGGTGCCCATGTAGCCCATATTGCGGCGGTCGCCCAGAGGCAGGTCACCGCCTGATAACGTTGCGCTCTGTTTTGCAACGGGTTCCGATTCGCCCGTCAGCGCGGCCTCCTGAATGCGGAGATTGACCGCTTCCAGCAGGCGTACATCTGCAGGCAGGACATTCCCCGCTTCAAGCTGCATGATGTCACCGGGCACCAGGTCGCGCGCAGATACCTCCTGCAACTTTGCAGAGCGCAGCACACGTACATTCGGCACTGATAATTTCTTCAGTGCGGCAATGGCCCGCTCGGCCCGGTATTCCTGAACAAAGCCGAGAATGGCGTATAAGACCACGATGGCAGAAATTGCAATCGTATTCTTCAGGTCGCCCAGCAGCCCGGCGACAACGGCAGCAGCAATGAGGATCAACACCATCGTCGCGGTGACCTGCTCCCAGAGAATCTTCAGTGGAGTCCGCCCGCCTTTGTCAATGAGTTCATTGCGCCCATACTTTGTCAGACGCGTGTCGACTTCATTTTGTGCAAGACCAGTTTCCGGATGAGTTTGAAGCGCTTCGATGGATGTTTCAATGGATTGCAAATGCCAGTTCATACGTTATTTCAATTCCTTTTTGTTTTGGCGCATCCATCCAGAAAATGGAAGGACTGCACGGTAATGATACACCAGATAAGATGCCACGATCAGAAGCCCTGCAATAAAAATAAGTGGCAGGTGCGTCTTGATATATTCGCTGATCAATTGCCATTCATGCCCAAGGAAATAACCTGCACCGATCAGAATCGTACACCAAACATACGCTCCCACAAATGTAGCCATAAAGAATTTGGGAAATGGGATTCGGACGAGTCCGGCCGGGATGCTGACCAGTGTCCGCACACCGGGAATGACGCGCCCGACCAGCACAATGCCTGCACCCCATTTCCTGCACTGGTCTTCTATCGTTTCAATATACTTTAGGTTGATCCGAAGCAGTTTTGCAAACTTATCAACAATGGGACGACCACCCAGCCGGGCCGCCCAGTAGGTAATCGATGCACCGATTGCGCTGCCCAGACCTGCATATAAACCCGCCAGCGGGATAAAGGATGGCGAAATGCCATGACGCTCGATCAACATCCAGCCTGCAAAGGCAAGGATAATCTCACTCGGCGTGATGCCTGTGGCGTTTTCAAATATCATCAAGCCAAAGACACCGAGCCAGCCAAATTTATCGAAGATCAGTTGCAGGGCAGATAAGATTGTCTGTTCAAGAGTATCAAGCATATTGATTTACCTTTTATGTTCCACAAAATAAAAAAGACCACCGCCAAATTGACTGGCGATGGTCTTGCCTTTATCTGAACAGCCGGGAACGAATTCCGTATTGACGACTGAGCATCCCAAATTTGGGCGGCTACTCCCCATCGGAGGGTTTGCGCATTATACAGTGCTTTTGAACGTGTACGTTGGCGTTAAGAATACTCTTATAAAGACGGCTGCAGAATACTGCTGGCAGTCTTCAACGCGGAGCGGATCATCAAAAATTCTGTGATGTTTTCAGCAGTGACCATGCCCACGAGCTGGCCGCCGTGCATAACGGGCAACGTTTTCGCACCCGTTTCCTGCATGCGGGTAAGCGCCATCTCGATCATTTCATACGAATCCACTTCCGGCAGGTCACGCCGGATAAAGTCCATCACCGGCGCAGATTGTCCATGCTGCGTAAGAGCCTTGATAAAGGCGTCACGCTCAAGAATGCCAGCCACGCGTCCGTTCGCATCGACAACCGGGAAGTCGTGCTGTGAGCCGGCGAGAATGAGCGCCACCACCTGTGACAGATTATCACGGGGTGAAAGCAATTTGAAATCTGTGAGCATGGCACGCGTAACCGGGATGCCACTGACAGAATTTCTCACCTGCACCATGCTGGCTTCCTGCGAGGCGCCGATCCACACAAAGAAGGCGATAAAGAGCAGGAATGGATTACTGAACAAACCGATAAAGCCAAAAACAAATGCCAGACCCTGGCCGATGCTGGCAGCCACCTGCGTAGCACGGACGTAGTCCATGCGCATGGCGAGCAACGCCCGAAGGACGCGCCCGCCGTCCATGGGGAAGGCAGGGATGAGGTTGAACAATACGAGTGAAATGTTCACCATCAGCAGACGTTGGACGAAGGAACCTGATGCGATGGTCAACTGGTTTAGCGGAACCAGGCCTCCGCTTAAGATAAGATATGCAAAGAGTAGCGCAGCGATGACCACGTTGACCGCCGGTCCCATCAATGCCACCCAAAGTTCCTCGATCGGCTTATCGGGCATGCGCTCCAACCGGGCAATGCCACCGATCGGATATAACGTGATATCGCGAGTCTTGATCCCATATTTTCGGGCAGTCAGTGCATGACCATATTCATGGAGGACAACACATGCAAACAATGCCAGGATAAATAGAATTCCCGTCAACACTTCAGCCCAATCTCGGTTCTGAAGCCAGTGACTGTATCCCACCCAGGCGATAAGCAGGATGAACGTAGCGTGCACAAACACGTCAATCCCTGCGAAACGACCCAATTTCCATTGCCATTTCATAGTCCGACTCCTTATACCGCTTTCCTTATGGATAAACCAAGGTGCAGATTCAACAAGGTAGATAAATGTTGCAGCACCCTGTATAGTTGAACGCATTGTACACATAATATATAAGAAAATTGTTATAAAACCCTAGCCACCTGACAGTTTTATATTTCTGTCAATTTCCGCTGGTCGAGTAGCTCCGAATGTTCGTAGAGGGGCGTATCGAGACCACAAATTGGCAGGAAATCACTGTTTCACCGGTACCCTTTGGTCTCGGTTTCGACAAGCTCAACCCAGCGGATATGGCGGAAAAACGCCGCCTACTCGACCAACGGACCACTTTTCAAACAAAGTGTCAGGTGGCTAGTCCATTTTATCTCAT
>JANMSY010000081.1:0-3876 GCA_031389865.1 Anaerolineales bacterium
GTCTTCACCACGCAGGAGGAAGTGGGCACGCGCGGCGCGGGAACCTCTGCCTATGGTGTTGACCCCGATATTGGCATTGCAGTGGATGTCACGCCTACGGGTGATACGCCCAAAGCACTCAAAATGGAAATGGCGCTCGGCAGGGGACCCTGTATTAAGTTTCAGGATGTTGGTTCGATCTCCGACCCGCGCGTGGTGCAATGGATGATCAGCGCGGCTGAAAAGAACAAAATTCCCTATCAACGCGAAGTTCTTCTGCTTGGCGGCACGGACGCGAGAGCGATACAATCAGTGCGGGCGGGCGTGCCATCCGGCTGCATCTCGATCCCTATCCGCTATGTGCATTCACCATCAGAAATGGTGGATTATTCCGATGTGCAGAACACGGTCAAGCTGTTGACTGCCGTGCTCCGCATGCCGATCAACCTGGGATAATGGCTCGCATTCTACGAATTGCATGTTACTGCTTTCTACTATTACTCACTGGATGCTCATCCCTTCAATCATTTGATTCGGGGTGGCTGGAGAGTATCCTTTACACGCCTACGCCTGTCATCGCTAAAACTGCCACGCCCACGCTTCAACCCACACAACCTGTTGAGTCGGTCACCGATCAACCAGACCCTGCCGTTGCTGAACCGAGCGTCCTGCTTATATGGCTGCCCCCGCAATTTAATCCCAATACAAACACGGCATCCGCAGCCTTGCTTAAGCAGCGGCTGGCCAACTTCGAAGCCGAACATCCCGGGCTTGAGATAGAGGTCCGCATCAAAGCCGAGGAAGGTGAAGCGGGTCTGCTCAACTCGCTAGCCATTACAAGCATGGCAGCTCCGAAGGCACTGCCTGATCTCGTTGCATTACCGCGTCACACGCTGGAAGCTGCAGCGCAAAAAGGGCTTGTACAGTCACTGGATGGCTTATCCACCGAAGTAGACAGCTCCGATTGGTTTCCGTATGCCCGTAACCTGGCAGAGATCGAAGGTACATCCTATGGTCTCCCTTTCGCGGGTGACGCGTTGGTGATGATCTATCGCCCTGAACTCGTTTGGATCAAAACCTGGGACGATATTTTGCTAAGTGAGAGTCAGCTGGTCTTTGCAGGTGCAGACCCGCAGGCACAGGTTGGGTTATCGCTGTATGTTTCTGCCGGTGGTGAATTGATGGATGCGCAGGGGGATCCAACGCTGGATCAGGAAATCCTGGCGCGTGTGCTTGAAATCTTTTCAAAAGGCAGGGTCGCTGCACTTTTCCCCAATGCTGCGGCAACTATTACTGCCGATGAACAGGTTTTACAGGAATATCGTGCCCGTCGTGCAGAGATGGCTATCGTCCATGTTTCAAATTATCGTGACTCCCAGGATGGACTCATGCAGCCGTTAATGGGAGTGGACGAGGAGCATCTCACGTTCGCCACAAGTTGGATGTGGGCGCTGGCGGGGCAGAACGCGGATGATCAGCAGCTCGCCATTGAACTGGCAGAATTCCTTACGGAGGACGATTTCCTCGCCCTCTGGACCAATGAGACAGGTTATCTGCCAACTCGTCGGTCTGTGTTGAATGAAATGGATGATACAGCAGTCCCAGCTGTCATCGAAGCCGCGCAGCCCATCCCCTCAGCCGATGTATTGCAAGCTCTGGGACCGCTCATGCAGGGTGCGCTGGTCCGCGTGATGAACGGCGAACAGCCTGAGGCGGTGGCTAGAAGCGTTGTCGAGGAATTGAGATAAGTTCCAGCAGGAAAACAATGTCCGATTGTCGCAGTCCAGCATGCAAAGAAATAAAAACAGGCTTCCACGTGGAAGCCTGTTTTTCATCCGTCTATAAAACCCACGCCCACAACATCCATAAGCCTGTCATCGTCAGGCCGATCAGGAACCTGACACCAAATGCCCAGCCCCAGCCGACCATATATGCCTTGGTGGAGTCGATGGCTTTGTCGCGGTCCTGCAGGCGTCTATATTCTGCAGCGAGCAACGCCAACGGTGCCGCAACCAGCCCACCCAGGGGTGTGAGAACCAGGCTGACAACGATGCTGGCCGCGAACGCGATCAGGATGGAACTCCATGGGATGTACTTGTCACGCATTTTGCGCGCAATGATCAGGTTATCTGCGATATTACCGATGATCATCAGTACTGTAATGATCGCGAAGATAAACCAGTCCCAGCCGGTCATCTGGCCCGCCGCGTTTTGGATGAGCGCATAGACCAGTGTCCCCAACCACATGATGACCAGCCCGGGGAATACCGGTACGATCAAGCCCACAAGCCCGACCAGCAGGGCAAAAAGGGTCAGGGTTTCAAGAGCGATCTGGATGGCAGATTGGAGCCATGGGGGCATGAGATTTCCTTTATCACGTTGCGTCTTAGCCTTGCGAAGGTTTTTTCTGGCGTCAAAAGCTTCAAGAAATCATCCTTCGCAAGGCTGTTTATACTATAGTATCTCACAAGTGAAATCCTTGTTTTTTGTACAAGAATTTTTCACCACGAAGGTCACGAAGGAACACAAAGGAAAATCATCTGGAAAAACCTTCGTGACACTTTGTGCCCTTCGTGGTTGATTCCTTTTTGGTTTCGGCTTGTCCGAGTTAGGTTATGGTTTGATCACATCCACGCCGCCCATCCACGGGCGGAGCACTTCGGGGATGATGATCGAACCGTCAGCCTGCTGGTTGTTTTCCATCACGGCGATGAGGGTACGGGGCAGGCCCAGCCCCGAGCCGTTCAATGTGTGCAGGAAGCGTGCCTTGCCTCCATCTGCAGGCCGATACTTTATATTCGCACGACGCGCCTGAAAGTCGCGAACATTTGAGATGGAGGAGACTTCCAGCCACTCATTGCAGCCTGCAGCCCACACTTCAAGATCATAGGTGATCGCTGAATTGAAGCCAATGTCGCCTGTGCAAAGTTGTTTGACGCGGTAGGTGAGTCCCAGCGCGGCGCAGGTCGCTTCAGCATCTTCGCGCATTTTTTCAAGCAGGGCATCCGATTCTTCCGGCCTGGCATACATGTACATTTCGACCTTGTCGAATTGATGTCCGCGTTTGATGCCGCGCACATCGCGGCCCGCGCTCATTTTTTCGCGGCGGAAGCAGGGAGTGTAGGCTGTGTACAGACGAGGCAGGGTCGCTTCATCCATGATCTCTTCCATGTGCAGACCCGTAAGTGGGACTTCCGCGGTCGGAACGAAGTACAACTCTTCCTCATGGTCCTTGTAAAGATTATCGGCAAACTTGGGAAGTTGTCCCGCTCCGTAAACAGTATCGTACTTCACCATAAATGGCAGGTATTTTTCGGTATAACCCTGACGGATGTGCAGGTCGAGCATGAACGCGATCAGGGCACGCTGCAAGCGTGCGCCTGCGCCATTTAATACATAAAAACGAGACCCCGTAATCTTTGTGCCGCCTTCAAAGTCAATGACACCCAGCGCAGGCCCCAGGTCCCAATGTGGCTTGGGTTCAAAATCAAACTCAGGGAGCTGGCCAACGGTGCGCAAAACAACGTTCTCGTCTTCGCTCACGCCGATGGGAGTCCGTTCATCGGGAATGTTTGGAATGGCTGATGTGATGGCATGCAGTTGAGCCTCCACCTCACTGACCTCTCTATCGAGCGCGCTGATCTTATCGCCTACTTCACGCATGCTGGAGACCTTCAACGCACGTTCAGCCGCGTCTTTCATCTTGCCAATTTCCTTCGACACGGTGTTGCGCTCTGCCTTCAAAGCCTCCACCTGCGTAAGCAGAGTACGACGTTTTTCATCGAGCCGAAGAATGATGCAGCGGTGGCGGTGATTCGGCAGTTTTTCCCGGATGCCGCAGGACCCCAGGACAGCCCCTATCCGATTCCACCGGAGCGGCAGTTTTCGTTGTATACC
>JANMSY010000059.1:0-13473 GCA_031389865.1 Anaerolineales bacterium
AGCACTGTGCACGCGCCGCACTCGGCTTCCTCGCATCCGATCTTGGTGCCTGTCAGGCGCAGCCTTTCGCGCAGGAGAGTGGAGAGAGTTTCACCTGCGACAGGTTCGAGAGTGTGGATGATGCCATTAACTGTAAGTGAGATATTGTTATTCATAGGTTTCCTCAAAAGTTTGAACCACGGGGACACTGAGACACAGAGTTTTTAAAGTCAAAGGACTCTGCGATAGATCCCATCTTTCAAAACTGGCACATTGAAGTTAATCAATAGACCAACGCGAATGCCCGTGAGTTTCATATAGGTCAATAATTGAGCTTCGTGTACAGGGATTACCCGTTCGACAGCTTTGAGCTCGACAATCACCCGGCCGTTATAGACGAAGTCAATTATATAACCCGCATCCAAATCAAGACCTTTGTAATTCAGTGGTAATTTGACCAGCGGATCAAACGGTAATTGTCGCAATTTACTTTCGTGCTGCAAACATACCTGATACGATGACTCAAGCAATCCAGGACCCAGTATTTTATGGACTTCAATTGCCGCGCCAATAATCCTGTCTGTCAGTTCTTTTTCCAATAATGGAAAATTATGTTGCATGGGTTATCCATTGATCGCCTTTCAGAATCTCAGTGTCTCCGTGTCTCAGTGGTTAGCTCGCTCGTGACCACGCAGTTTCGAAAGTGTCTCTAAATAATCCCCCAATAATATGCTTGCGATAATCAGAACTGGCGCGGCGGGCACTGGTGCGGAAGTGGGCCTGACCCAACAGGGCTTCGAGAGTTGATTCGAAAGTCGTGTCAGTATAGGCTTGTCCGCGCAGTGTATTTTCTGCCTCCGTGGCGCGGAACGGGGTCGCAGCGCCAGGTCCCACGCCCATGTGGATATCTTTTACGATGTCGTTTTCGCGTTCAAGCCAGACCGCGCAATTTAGGATGGGAAGCGCAACGCCCTGAGGACGCATGATACGCTTGAAGCAGGATGCTTGTCCCTTTTTGGCCTGGGGCAGGTAAAAGCCGACGATGATCTCTTCGCTTTTATTCAGCGCAGATTTGCCTGGGCCGAGGAAGAGTGATGTAAACGGCACACAACGTGTCCCTGCAAGGCTGGCGACTTCGGCCTGGGCGTTCAGAGCGGTCAGGGCGATGGTTCCATCTGCAGCGGGCAGGGCGTGAGCAACATTGCCTCCCAGAGTGGCTGTGTTGCGGACCTGAGGTCCCGCGATCAGATTACAGGCCTCGACCAATGCCTGAGCATGCACGCCAACCAGAGGGTCGAGCGCAACGCGGTTGACCGGGACGGCGGCGCCAATGTAGAGTTCATCCCCTCTCAATTCGAGCGCACTCATCTCGGGGACAAAAGTCAAATCAATTAGCGTGTGGACGGGGGCATGGCGGCCTTGTTTCAAATCGAGCAACAGGTCTGTTCCGCCTGCAATGGGCATTACAGGACCCGATGCAGAGCTGAGCTCTTGAATTGCCTCCGTAATGGAGACTGGCCGTTTGTATTCCTGCCAAAGGTTCATAGGTGGTGTCCTCTTTCTTACGTAGACGGCGGCACTTTTCGATGGGATTGCCCAACGCCGCTGATGCGTACCGCAAACAGCGACCACCGAACCAATGGAATTAGATTTTACTTCTTAAGTGGATAGTTTCGGTAGTATTTAAAATAACTCTTTTCTCATGACATTAGACTTGTGAAGTTTTGGCTGTTGTCTCGTCTGGATGGACACCTGCCATGAGCAAACCAAGTTTTTCGGGTGTGGCATTTTCACGCGGGATAATGTCCATGACCTGGCCCTCGTAGAGCACTGCAATGCGATCGGAGAGCGCAAGGATCTCATCCAGGTCTTCCGAAATGAGCAGGATCGCGGCGCCCTTTTTCCGCTGCTCAAGCAACTGCTCACGCACGTATTCGGTCGCACCGATATCCAGGCCGCGGGTCGGTTGTGCGGCAAGGATCACGCGTGGGTTACGGGAGATTTCGCGCGCAAGAACAACTTTTTGAATATTCCCACCTGAAAGGTTCTTGGCATGGGTTTCACACGAAGGGGTCTTGACATGAAATTTCGCGATCAGTTCCTCCGTATGACGGGTTATATCGCGCAGGTTGAGAAAGCCAAATTGTGAATAGGGTTGTTTGTGATGTTCGCGCAGGATCATATTTTCAGCGATCGTAAAATCCTTGATCATGCCATCGCGCATGCGCTCCTCAGGAATATAGGAAAGCATCCGCTCTGTGATATCGCCGGGCGCAAGGCCGGTGATATCCTCTGATTCAAGGAAGACATGCCCGTCGCTAATTTTGCGCAGACCTGTGATGGATTCGGCCAGTTCGCGTTGACCGTTGCCTGATACGCCGGCAACGCCAAGGATTTCTCCAGACTGTACTTCAAAGCCGACGCCGCGCAAGCCTGGCGTACCGCGATCGCTGCCGCAGGAGATCCGGTCAAGTTTCAGACGAACTTCACCTGGGGTCACGTCGCCGCGGTCCGGAACAAAACCAATTTCACGGCCGACCATCCAATTCGCAAGGGTCTGTTTGGTGATCTCCGAGGTTGGACGCGTGCCGATCCTGCAACCATCGCGCAGGACGGTGATCCGATGACTGATCTCGACCACTTCATGCAATTTATGCGAGATGAAGATCAGTGCGTGTCCATCCTTTACCATTTGATTCATGATGACAAATAATTCATCCACTTCCTGTGGAGTCAGTACTGCCGTCGGCTCATCCAGGATCAGCAGGGCGGCGCCGCGGTACAGGGCCTTGATAATCTCCACGCGTTGCTGTTGACCCACAGAGAGCTGCCAGACGTACGCGCCCGGGTCCATTTTCAGACCGTAGATATTTGCCAACTCGACGATGCGTTTGGAGACGCGGTCCAGGTCTGTGAGCGGACCACGGGAAGATGTCAACCCCAAAGCAACATTCTCTGCAACGGTCAGTGAAGGCACCAGCATAAAGTGTTGATGGATCATCCCAATACCCAGGTTGATCGCATCTGTGGGCGAAGCAATGGTGACCGGGCTGCCATTGAGAAGGATCTCCCCTTCATCGGGATGGTACATGCCGTACAGGATCTTCATCAGCGTACTTTTGCCTGCACCATTTTCACCCAGCAAGGCATGAACTTCCCCAGACTTAACATCAAAGTCCGCGCGGTGATTGGCAAGCACGCCGGGAAATCTCTTGGTAATGCCGCGCATTTCAAGGCTGTCAATGCGGGCCCGGCCAGAGGGAAGTTTGTATGAATCAGTCATTGCGCCATCCTGAAAGACAGACTTCGGAAGTCTTTTAAGAGTATGAAGACTTCCGGAGTCTTTTTTACCAATTACGGCAGGGTAATCGTGATGCTTCCGTCGATGATCCCTTGAATGGTTGAATCAGCCAAAGCCTTGGCATCTTCAGGAAGGGCATAATCGGGATTGAACTCAATGACCTCGCCACCGTTTTCAAGGTTGGCTACGAAGGACTGTCCACCGAGTGTGCCACTCTTGATCAGGGTGATCATCTCGTTGAGGATTCCTTCCCAGTGATAGACCTGGCTGGCTACCACAATGGAGGGAGCCAGGGATGTCTGGTTGGATTGCGTGCCGAACCACAACACATCGTTTTCTTCGGCTTTACCGATCGCGCCCACGACCATCTGAGCGGTACCCGTGAGAACATCCGCGCCAGCGGAGATATGAGTTGTCGCGGCTTCAGAGGCAAGTGCCACATCCGAGAACGAACCGATATAGTTTACGTTGACCTGAGCGTCTGGATTTGTTGCCACGGCGCCAGCTTTGAAACCATCCACGTACAGTTTCGCGTCACCGGTTTCAATCGGGCCAACGACACCGATCACATTACTGGTTGAAAGCGTGGCTGCCAGCACACCGTTGACATAACCACCTTCCTGAGAGGCTGCTTCATAGGCAAACACATTCGGCAGGCCGAAGGTATCCACCGTTGTGCCCCAGGCAAAACTGGTCTCGGGGAAGTCCGGCGCAATTTCCTGCAGGGAGGAGCCATACTGCGACCCGTGCGCGATGATCAGGTTATAGCCCTGTGATGCATAGTCACGGATGGCTGCGGCGGCATCATCCACAACAAACATGCCTTCCGAAAAGACGAACTCGAAATTATCAGCTCCCATTTCCTCCTGAACGCGGTTCAGCCCATCGAACATGCTCTGGCTGAAAGCAAGATCAGTGGTGGCACTCGGCATGACAACAGCCACACGGAAAGCTTCCGCAGCGGGCGCTTCAGTAGCCGCGGGGGCTTCTGTAACAGCAGGTGTATCAGTGGGCTCGGCGGGAGCTTCGGTAACCTCGGGTGCAGGCGCTTCTGTCGCAGTAGCAGGAGCACCACAGGCACTTAGTACAACTGTGAAGACGAGCATCAAGCTCAAAAACCATACGAACTTTTTCATTTTCTTCTCCTTCTTAATGGATGGATACGATTCTTTCAACGGCATGTTTGACTCGGTTTCGACGTTCATTTTTGCAGCGGCGTACACCTCCTATCCCGAAAATTAATTCTCTCTTTCGAAAGGCTTTGTCAACGCAGATGGAGCACGGACTTTTGATACAGTGGCTACCAAAACCACAATCGTAAGCACATAAGGCATCATTACTGCAAACTCTGATTTCACATTAATGCCCAGTACTTGAATCCATAATTGAAGAGAATTGATCATGCTAAACAATAATGCACCCGCAAGAACACCCACGGGACGCCATGCGCCAAAGTAGACAAGAGCAACCGCAATGAAGCCCAGGCCACTCGTCATATTTTGCTGAAAAACATTTAGCAGAGCAATCGATAGAGACGCACCGGCAATGCCGGAGAGCGTACCGCCCAGGATGATGGTAAAGTAACGTACACGCGCTACGCTCACACCAAGCGAATCCGCTGCATCCGGGTTTTCCCCCACAGCACGGATCTTCAACCCGAGGGTCGTCTTGTTCAGAACAAACCATGCAACAGGCACAAGCAGGTATGCGCCATAGACCAGCAAATTCTGGCTGAAGAAAATTTCGCCGATGCCCGGGATATCACTCAGGCCGCGAATATAAATCTTTGGAAAACCTTTCACAGTTTCCACAGTACCCATCAGTTTCTGGAAAAGCAAGTCACTCATTCCCAGGCCAAAGAGAAAGAAACCAATGCCGCTAATTCCCTGTTCGGCACTCAGGGTCACAGTCACGTAAGCCATTGCCAGCCCCATGAGTGCGCCGACGATCATGGCGGTCAATACGCCAAGCCAAAGGCTTCCCGTTGTGAGCGCCACGTAGAAAGCAGCAAAGGCGCCCAAAAGCATTTGGCCTTCGACGCCCAGGTTAAGTACACCACTGCGCTGACCAAAGGTCTCTCCAATGGCTGCGTACAGATAGGGCGTAGCCAGACGAATTCCGGAAGCAAGGATGCCGATCAAGACAGTGGTGGAAAAGAGATCTGAGATCATACAACTGTCTCCATTGGCTTTACTTCATCGTGATCTGTGGAGGGTGGCGACTCTTCATCCTGTTTCGCAGCGGCCAGCCGTCGTCTTTGCCTGCGTCGCCGCCATATCTCGCTGCTGACCACAAAGACAACCACAAGTCCGTTGAGGGCGGTAACGAATGCTGAGGGAACCTGTACTATCCTTTGCATACTATTGGCCCCCACCAGAAGAGCGCCAAACAGAATAGAAGCAGGGATGGACCAGATCGGATGCAGCTGGCCAAATAAGGCAGCCACGATGCCATTGAACCCGGCACTTCCTGTAAAACCTGAAGATGAACCATCCGTGATCATGCGATAGTTCACACCAAAGACCTGTGTTGCCCCCGCAAGACCTGCAAATGCTCCACTGAACAACAGCGCCAGAACGATATAGCGTGGAACTTTAATGCCTGCATACCGTGAAGCATGTGGATTTTGTCCCACCGCACGGATGCGGTACCCAAGCGTTGTACGCCACAACAGGATGTAGACCAGGATGGCAAGCACAACCGCAATCACGGCGCCCAAATGCAGGCGTGTTGGCACCAGACGAGGCAAACGGAAAATATCCAGTAATCGGGCCGTTTGAGGGATCTGGGAAGCCAGCTCGGCCTGCGAGGGGTCGATCATGGGGCCGCGCAGAAGGAAGTTCATCAACTGGACCGCGATGGCATTCATCATCACGGTACTCAGGATTTCATTCACGCGAAAGTAGGCTTTAAGCACACCTGGAATTCCCCCCCAAACCGCTCCGCCTAAAAACCCCGCCAGCATGGCAAGACTGATCACCACCCAGCCCGGCAGGCTGGTGAAGGTCAACCCCACCCAGGTTGCAAGGATTGCTCCGATGATCATCTGTCCCTCTCCGCCAATGTTTATTACATCGCCGCGGAAGGAGATACAGATACCGAGTGCAACCAGCAGCAAAGGCGTGGCCTTGACTAATGTCTCGGCAAAGGCATTGGAGCTGCCAAAGGCTCCAACCCAAAGGGCTTTGTACGCTTCAAGGGGATTGACCTTTAGGAAAAGCAGCATTACCGCACCAAGTAGCAGTGCCGCCAGAGTGGCAAAAACAGGCAAAAGCCCATCAACGAGACGAGAGAGCCAATCGCTTTGAAATATTCTCTTCATGGCTAGTTTGGTCACTCCTATTCCTGTCAGTATACCGAAAGCCATCCAAAGTTGTCAGACAGTTTGTAACAGAAATAATATGATAATTATCCACAATACGTTCCCCGCTACCATCATCCTTGCAGCCGCCTGCTTTGAATAAAAATTCCTTCCGTAAATCTGTTAACTGACCTGGATTGATGACAAAAGCATGAGTATCATCAATCCAGGTCAGTGTTTAAACCCAAAACCCATCAGACAGACCTGCGACAAGTAAATTGGCTACTTCCCGCGTTCACCACGGATGTAGGGGTTGCCCAGCGCAGCGGGCGAACCGAGCCGCTTGCGGATGGCTTCGCGCGAACCGATCACCAGCACGATGACAGTGAACGCGTATGGAAGCATTTGCAGGAAAAAACCCAGATACGGATTGTAGTAAAAGGGATTGTCCAAGCCGAACAATAGAAGCGGACCCTGAATATCAAGGATGAGGCGGCGCAACGCACCGAAAGCGTATGATCCAATCGCAGCCCGGATGGGATCCCACTGGGCAAAGATAACGAGGCCCACCGCGATCCAGCCCTGCCCGCCTGTGGTGAGCTCGCTGAACCAACCCGGTGCAACTGCAAGGCTGATCGTCGCACCGCCAAGACCTGCCAGCATCCCGCCAACGAAAACATAGAAATATCTCATGCGGAAAACGTTGATACCGAGTGCATCCGCTGCGGAGGGATACTCACCCACCGCGCGCAGGTGCAAGCCCGGGCGCGTGCGATTGATGTAATACCACGTCAGGGGTGTAAGCAAATAACCAATATAAACCAGAATGCTGTGTTTCGTAAAAAAGATGGGACCCAGAATGGGAATTTGCGAAAGCAGCGGAATGGAGAAGTTCGGCATGAGGGAAACGGTGCCAGCCTTGCTCAAGCCTTCGCCCAGCACAAGGCTGATGCCTGCACCCAGGAGCGTCAGTGCGAGACCACTGACAACCTGGTCAGCCTGCAAAGTGATGACAATGAAGGCATGGATCTGGCTGAGCAAACCCGCAACCAGCATCGCAACCAGTACACCGATCCATGGGTTGCCAGTGGCAATCGTCACGCTGAATGCAGACATGGCGCCGATCAGCATCATGCCTTCCACGCCGAGGTTGAGCACGCCTGATCGTTCCGCCAGTACTTCGCCCAATGCAGCGAATAATAGAACGGTTCCACTTGCCACGCCTGCCTGAAGAATGATAATGAAGTCCATAATGAGCTACGCCTCTTCCCCATCCGTGCCCACGCGCACCAGGCGAACCCGGTAACGTAGGAGGTAATCACTTGCGATCAAACAGACGAGAATAATTCCCTGAATCATCTTCGGTACACCCGATGGCTGGATTTCACGTCCCGCCAGGATCAAGGCGCCGAACAAGATCGAGACAATGATAATGACCAGTGGATTCAATTTCGCCAGCCACGCAACGATGATGCCGGTGAAACCATAGCCAGCCGCAAGCGGGGCGGTCTGCAAGCGATGGACAACACCCGCCACTTCGCTCATCCCACCCAGCCCAGCCAGCGCGCCGGAGAGCATCATCACCCAAACGGTATTGCGGGTGATGTTGATGCCTGCATATTTCGCAGCGTGAGGGTTATCGCCGATCAGGCGAATCTCATACCCCCAGCGGCTTCGATACACAATGAACCACAAAACAACCGCCGCAACAATACCGAGAAACAGACCCGCATGCGTGGTAAGCCCGCGAAAGACTGGGATACTCGCCGCATATTGAGATAAGCGCGGCAGCCAGGCGGTCTCAGGGAACTTGGGACTCATCTGAAAGCCGCCCTCGGTCCATACAGCGAACACCCAAAAGTTTACCCACGAGATGGCGATGTAGTTCATCATCAACGTGCTGATGATCTCGTTCACATTGAACTTTGCCTTTAAATACCCTGGGATAAATCCCCAGATTGCACCTGCTGCCATACCTGCCATTGCCATAATGGGGATAAACAACCAACGGGAAGCTTCAGCGGGCAGGACGGGTGCAAGCACAATCGCGCTTGCACCGAATGCGCCCATGATGAACTGTCCCTCTGCACCGATGTTCCAAAGTTTCATTCGGAATGCAATCGAGCAGGCCAGCGCGGTCAGGATGATCGGTGTTGCTTTTACGATGGTGTCAGACAGCACACCGATATCGCCGAACGAAGCGCGGGCAATATGCATATACGATGCAATTGGATTGCCGCCTGCAACGGAGATCAATATGCCGCCCAGGATCAATGCTATAAAGATCGCTCCCAATGAAACGGCGGCAGGAAACCATGCGGACGGTTCATCGAGTCGCGGCTCGATCTTGATTCGATACGATCTGCGTCGCTTGGCCAAAGTGGATTCAGTCATGTGCAGCGACTCCCTCTTTCTGGATTTGTTCCAACGGCGTGCCTGTCATCATCAGGCCAATGGCCTCAATCATACTTTCGTCTGGTTCCGCTGACTGGACCTTTATCTCACCCATGATCCTGCCCTCATAGATCACGTAGACACGGTCACTGAGCGACAGCAATTCCTCCAGCTCCTCAGAGATCAGGAGGACTGCCGCGCCTGCTTCGCGCTGTGTCAATAACAGGCGGTGAACACCTTCGATCGCACCGACATCCAGCCCACGGGTAGGCTGAACGGCCACCATGAAGTTGGGATGCCCTGAAATTTCACGCGCAAGGATCACGCGCTGCAGATTCCCGCCTGATAAAAGTCTCACAGGCGTGTTGACCGTGGGAACAACAATGTCATACGCGGCTTTGAGTTCCTTTGCGAATTTCGTCGCCGCGCCCATATCCAGCACGCCTCTGTTGGAGATCGGCGACTTGCGGTAATTTTTCATGATGACGTTGTCGGTTACGCTCAGGTTCGGTGCGCTTCCCACGTGCGTACGGTCCTCCGGGACATACGACATACCGTGCTCGATCCCGTATAACGTATCGCGGTTGCTGATCTTATCGCCGCTGAGATGCACTTCACCCTGTGTACATTTGCGAAGCCCGGCGATGACCTGTGAGAGTTCGTTTTGTCCGTTGCCTGCCACACCCGCAACACCGACGATCTCACCTGCCCGCACGTTAAGCGAAACACCGCGCAAGGCTGGCAAACCCTTGTCATTCTCTGCATGGAGGTCTTTGACATCAAGGATCACATCACCGGCCGGCTGCGGTTTCTTATCCACAAAGAAGACTACTTCACGTCCCACCATGAGCTTTGCCAGTTCCTGGCGGCTGACACCCTTCGACGGGACATTCGAGGCAGTCGCCACACCACGTCTCAATACAGTGACGTGATCGGCAATTGCCGTCACTTCCTGAAGTTTATGACTGATAAAAATGACAGACTTGCCATCCGCGATCATTGCGTGCAACGTCTGGAACAATCCTTCGATCTCCGTCGGTGCAAGGACAGCCGTTGGTTCGTCCATGATCAGTACATTTGCTCCGCGGTATAACATTTTCAATAATTCCACGCGCTGCTGCACACCCACCGAGAGCTGCCAGATCTTCGCACGCGGATCCACCTTTAGCCCGAAGCGTTCGCCAAGTTCCGCGATCTTTGAGTCGTACTCCTGCAAACGCATGAAGAAACGCGGCTCATCCAGCCCAAGCAAAATATTCTCGGTCACCGTCTGTGAAGGGACAAGCATGAAATGCTGGTGCACCATGCCGATCCCAGCCTGGATGGCATCCCGCGGCGACGAAAACTCCACCTGTTTGCCATTCACTTTAATAATGCCAGCATCCTGCCTGTACAACCCAGCCAGGACGTTCATAAGAGTACTTTTGCCTGCTCCATTTTCCCCCAGCAGGGCATGGATTTCCCCGGCCCGTAATTGAAAATCGACGTGGTCGCTGGCAAGCACGCCGGGAAAGCGCTTGACAATGCCCTTCATTTCCACAACTACATTGGAGGATGTTGCTTCTGTCACTGTGTGTCTCCTGCTCGATTATGTCATTGCGAGGGCGCTGTTCCCGAAGCACTCTCCAACTCCAGGTATGAGCGCTTCCATGACTCGCTGTGACATTTCACATTATACAAAAAATGGGGCAGAACTATATAGTCCTGCCCCATTCATCCAGCAAATTTTACTCAGGCAATTCAGCGGTGATCCCTTCGGCCCACCACTTCATGCAGTACTTGCATCCAAGTCCGTATTCCGGGAAGGCATCGAGATCAACCTGCTCGAGCTGTTCGCCCGCAGGAACGATCTCATTGCCCTTGTTATCATTGATCGGGCCGGCGAACACATCAAAGCGTGTGAACTCACCAGCCAGCATCTGAGCCAGGATATCGCGTACTTCCTGAATCACAGCGGGATCAAGATCAGCAACACCGGGTTGAAGTTCCTCACCTTCCATGAAGCCATACAGACCCAACGCGCCGGTCTCGGCATCGAAGTAATCCCAGCCTGGAACATAGGTGCCAGCCTTGGTCTCTTCAGCGATCCTGGCATAGATGGGTCCCCAGACCCAGTAGGGAGCAGTGAGACAGGCGTCCACTTTGCAGGAGCCGTACCAGTCATACGTGACGCCCCACTTGCCTTTTTCCTGCGCTACATCGGCAACAGCCGGCGTATCCGCACCGGTGAACACCACCTGGGCGCCACCATCGAACAACGAAGCGGCGGCTTCCTTCTCAATGACAGGATCGTGCCAGGTATTAATCCAGCGGATATCCATGGTGCATTCGGGGCAGGTTTTCCTCATGCCCAACGCAATGGCATTCCCCAGCCGAAGTTCCTCGGGGATGGGGAAGGTCGCCATGTAACCAAGCTTCAGCTTGCCATCCTGTTTGGCGCGGGCGCCAGCCAGCATGCCAGCCAGATACTTCATGTTTTCCATCGCGCCCATCAGGTTTCCAAAGTTCGTGCCATTGGATTTGATACCGGTCAGGTGAATGAACATGGTATCGGGGAATTCAGCCGCAACAGCTTCCATCGGGTCACCAAAACCAAAGGAAGTGCCGAAGACCAGGTCAAAGCCCTTACGTGAAAGCGAACGGAACACCTGTTCAGAGTCAGCGCCTTCGGGCACATTCTCGATATAAGCAACGTGCACATCGGGGACATTCTCTTCAACATACAGCAGCCCTTCATAATGGGCCTGCGACCAGCCGCCATCGTCATGCGGTCCGATCAAGACCATCGCGACATTGAACTTACCTTCTTCAACCTCAGGGATCTGGAATCCAGTACTGGGGGCCTCAGTGGCGGGCGCTTCTGTAGCCGCCGGGGCATCCGTGGGTGGTGGTGATCCACAAGCCGACAGGACCAGCGACAAAACTGTCAGAGCAATTACAACTTGCAAAAGTGTCTTACGCATTTCTACTCCTCTATAGTGTGATTGGAAATAAGACAATACCAGCGGCAAGGTGTTTCTATGTAATGCGGCCTCCTTTCAAACAAGCTCTTCTCCGTTGTCTATACAAAAATATTTTATCATGAACACGAAACACATCCATTTTAGGGCAGAACGAAGGTAATACGCAAGTATATTTGTTCATGATTCACGGATTACATGCAAACATATCGTTGACTTGAACCAGCGCCTCACTGCGGTCCAAGCCGCCGGTGGTCTCCGTTTCTATTCGTTCCCAAAGCTGACAGAGCAAGGGTCCCACATAATCCTTCGAGACCCTGTACGACTCGCGTGATAATTTGAGGGCGCGGTCCCAATCCCCTGTGTGAGCATACCCTTCGATAAACACAAACCGCTCAACGGGATTGTTCGGAAAGTCGTTCACCCGGAATGCTTTATCACCGAAAGCCACAACTTCATCCCAGGCACCCAATTGACGTGCAAGATCAGCTTTCTCGAAGTGGTAACACCATCCGTGGACAGGCTCAGGGCCGTACACTGCTGGCATGATGGCTTGCGGTGAATCAAGGATCTGTTCCGCGTTGGATAATGCTGACGCTTCACGCATCAGGCTCTCATCCAGAATGAAGCGATTGCTGGAATCCAGATCAGGTTCAAGTAAACGCAAACACGCGGGAGGATCATAATAAAATGCGACAGCCTGCGAGGTATTGCCGTCAAAATGCCCCGCGATGTAATCGTATTGAATGGGAATGTCTTTTTGCAGGGCTGGCAGGGATGAATCGATCCGGTTGGTCGGATAGAAAAGCACATAACGGATTTGATCGCCCTGGGTATCAGGCGCATAGATCCAGTTGAGCGGGGCGCTCAGGGAATTATCGGCGTAAAACAACAGCTCCTCATTCATCAACACAACTGTATCCGGCTTCAGACCCGGCGCACGCCAGGTCATCTGCCAGAAAAGATTCTTTTGTGCCTGCCAGTCCCGCACATAATCGGTTGCCCATAAAAACTGACGTCCCGCCGCCAGGCCTATTAATAATGCCAGGAAAACATAACGAAAACGCGATGGAATGAATTCGATCAAACCGGCAATAATTAAACTCACTGCGAACATGAATGGCAGCGTAAAACGGCTTGCGGGATGAGCCAGTGAAATGGTGAGTCCCGTCAGCCAGAACGGCGCGCCCGCAAATGGTAGCAGAAACAGACCCAGGCCAAGGGCGTAGGTTGAACTTCGTTTATTCGATTGATCTTCACTTTGTTTCCAGAGAAAGTAGATGGCAATCGCAAAGGTGATCAACAGGACTGCCATATACAGCGCGATCGTGCGGAGCCCATGCGTGGAAGGATTGATGGCTGCAACTGTTTGAGTCCATGCGGCAATGATCACCAGCCAAAGGCTCACAAAGAAGTTTTGGAAGAGGGAAAGCACAGTCGCAAACGGCGCGTTTCTTAATTGCGACATCAATCCAAAGCCATATACCTGGTTATTGAAGATGAACAAACGGGATAAAACTGCCAGCCCGAAAACTGCC
>JANMSY010000165.1:0-5039 GCA_031389865.1 Anaerolineales bacterium
ACATCAACAGACTGAACGCGTCCACGCGGACCGGAACCTTCCACCGCTTCGAGAGCAATTCCACTCTCACGCGCCACGCGGCGGGCGGCTGGTGTGGCAGGAACAGTCACGCGACCCGCTGTCTTCTGACTGGCGATGAAGCGTTCCACATCTTCACGCGTGATCCTGTCGCCTGAGGCCGGGACGTTGGAAAGGTCCACGCCCTCCTCTTTTGCCATACGAAGCGCAACAGGTGTGGCAACCATGGTTGCAGCGGGAGCAGCGACCATGGTCTGTATAGCGGGCACAACCTGAGGCTTCGAAGGAAGCGTCTGCGAATCCGCTTTGGGAAGATCTGCAAGTGTTTCGCCTTCCCTCAAGACATATGCGATCACTTTCGTTACAGGGACTTCGTCGCCATCCTGATAAAGGATCCCGGCGAGCGTACCGCTTGCAGGCGCGGGCACATCGATGGCCACTTTTTCCGTTTCAACCGTGAGCACGCTTTCCTCGAACTTGACGAGGTCACCCTCTTTTTTGGACCATGAAATAATAGTGGCCATCGATGTGCCTGCGCCTGCGACTGGAACTCTTGCAGGGATCCTCTTTAAGGATGGCGAGGAAGTTCCAGTAACGAAAGTAATCGCATACATCTTGAAGGAAGGTGAGACAATGGCGGACCTTCCCAAAGCGGATTCTTCGAAGCCGGATGTGATCCCCGTTATACAACCTGACTCTGCCCCTCAGACTTCTTCTGTCGCTGCCACACCGATCGCGATCCGCATGGCAAAAGAAGAAGGTGTTGACCTATCGAAACTTCAAACATCCGGTGACAGGATCACCCGTGAGGATGTAGAGCGATACATCGCCAGTCAAAAAACAGTGGGTCGCGTGACGATCTCTGCCACACCGGCAGCACGCCGTGTGGCGCGTGAGAGTGGAGTCGTTCTCGAAGCGGTAACAGGTTCCGGTCCGCGTGGACGCGTTCAGTCTGTTGATGTGCTGGCAGCAACAAAGACGGTCTTAGCAGTCTCATCCACCGAACAGGTCAATAGCCGTGATGCCGAAATCGTCCCGCTTACAAGCATCCGCCGGACGATCGCTGCGCGGATGCAGCAAAGCTTCCAGGAGTCCCCTCATATCGCCCTGACCGTGGAAGTGAATATGACGGAAGCGGACGATTCTCGCAAACGATTTAACTCACAAGCCGAAAAATTGAAGCATCCGCGTATCACAGTGACTGCTTTGCTGATCAAGGTCGTTGCCTGGGCGTTGGTGCGCAACCCTTATATCAACGCATCCTTCAATGGAGATTCGATCTCGCTTTGGAAAGATGTGAACATCGGCGTCGCTACAGCAGTCCCGCAAGGTTTGGTCGTACCGGTGCTTAAGGGTGCCGATCATTTGGGGGTCAGTGAGATCAATATGCGATTGATCGAACTCGCCGAAAGAGCACGCGAGAACAAATTAAAGCTTGACGATGTCCAGGGCGGTACATTCACCATTTCAAACCTGGGAATGTTTGGCATACGTCAGTTCCGCGCGGTCATCAACCCGCCTGAAAGCGCGATCCTCGCCGTTGGAAGTGTGGTGAGACGCCCGATCGTTGTTGACGATCAGGATCACGTGGAAGTCCGCCCGATGATGTCACTGACCATCTCTGCCGACCATCGCGTGATCGATGGGATCGTTGCGGCTCGGTTCCTGTCTGACCTTGTGATCGGGCTCGAGTCCCCGAGCATGCTGTTGTATTAGAGAGATAGCGATGAATATTCTGGATTTTCTGGTTCCCAGTTCGGTTGCCCTGCATTTTGAGGCGGGTACTTCAAAAGATGTGATCGCACATCTTGGAAAATGTTTGTTCGATGCGGGGTATGTCCGAGCGACGTTCGTAGATGCCGCACTCGACCGTGAAAGCAGACTGCCCACCGGCCTGCCGCTGAGTGGCGATGTCAATGCAGCGATCCCTCACACCGAAGTGGAACATGTCCTCAAGCCCGGCCTGGCAATGGCGACGTTGTCCACACCGGTCACGTTTCAAAACATGGTCTCACCTGACGAGCCTGTCCCTTGTCAGCTTGTATTCGTGATGGCCCTGGACCAACCCAAGGCGCAGATCGAGATGTTGCAGGAGATCGCAGGCATTCTGCAGGACCCTGATGTCATCAATAGTCTGATGTCCGCCAATGATTTTGAGGAAGTTCGAGCTGTATTTTCGAAAGACCCTGCATGACCCACAGGAACGATCCACTTTTCTAAATAATAAGGAGAATTGATATGCAGATGCGAAAGACAATTTTGGTTGCTTGTGGCACTGCTGTTGCCACTTCCACAGTCGTGGCCAAGTCCATCGAGGAGATCCTTCGTGATCGTGGGATCGATGTCGTCACCCGCCAGTGTAAAGCCTCTGAGGTGGCGAGTATGCTCTCCGGTGTGAGTTTGGTCGTTACAACGACTCCTCTTCAAGGAAACCTTGGAGTCCCTGTAATTCAAACCCTGGCATTCCTTACTGGAATTGGGAAGGAGGCAGTTATCGAACAGATCATCCAGGCATTGAAGTCCTAGCTTTGAAGACGGAAATCATTTCACAAAAATTAGAAGGAGAATGAACGATGGATGGATTTCTTGCAACATTGAAAGCAGTGATCGATGGGCTTGGTGCCACGATCGCATTGCCAATTATTATCTTTACTGTCGCGCTGGTTCTGGGTGCAAAACCCGGAAAAGCATTTCGCGCGGGTGTGATGATTGGCATTGCCTTCATCGGAATCAACCTGGTCATTGGTCTGATGTGGGGCGCCCTGTCTGATGTCGGTCAGGCCCTGGTAAAGAACCTCGGTATCACCCGCGATGTGGTGGACGTCGGTTGGCCCTCTGCCGCAGCAATTGCCTTCGGCACCCAGGTCGGCTTGTGGGTTATCCCGATCGCGATCCTGGTCAACGTGGTCTTCCTGTTCTTGCGCTGGACCAAGACCCTGAACGTCGATATCTGGAACTTCTGGCATCTGGCCTTCATCGGTTCGATGGTCGCTGCGGTAAGCGGCAACCTTGCTTATGGTTTGATCGCCGCCGCATTGGCTGCCGCGCTGGCGTTGTTCCTGGCTGACTGGACCGCCAAGGCTGTTCAATCCTTCTATGGACTGCCCGGCATTTCGATCCCGCATCTCACAAGCGCTCCGGGTGTGCCCTTTGCCATTTTCACAAACTGGCTTGTTGACCGCATCCCCGGACTCAACAAAGTGAATGCTGATCCTGAAGCAATTCGTAAGCGCTTTGGCGTCATGGGTGAACCTGTTATCCTTGGCTTGATCATCGGCTTGATCCTGGGAATCCTTGGCTTCTACAACGCTGGAAGCTTCCAGACCGTTCTGGTCAAGGTCCTCGGACTTGGAATGAACCTGGCCGCAGTTATGCTGCTCCTGCCCCGCATGGTCGCCATTCTGATGGAAGGCTTGATGCCGGTCTCTGAAGCCGCGCGCGAGTTCATGCAGAAGCGTGCCGGCAGCCGCGAGATCTACATTGGTTTGGATTCTGCCATCCTCATTGGCCATCCTGCCGCCATCTCCACTTCGCTCCTGCTCGTCCCGATTGCTATCCTGCTTTCCCTGATCCTGCCTGGCAGCCGTGTTATTCTGTTCGCTGACCTGGCCGTGATCCCGTTCGTTGTGGCCATGTTCGCTCCGCTCATGCGCGGCAATATTGTCCGCATGGTCATTGCGGGAACACTCGAACTGCTGGTTGGTTTCTATCTTGCCACATGGATGTCACCCTTGTTCACTGCTGCCGCAGTGGATGCCGGTTTTGCCATGCCCGAAAACGCCCTGTCGATCACGAGCATTGCAGATGGCTTCCTTTGGCCGCCTGCACTCTTTGCCCAACTGGTGAATTTCGCAGGTATGTTCGGTCTGGTGATCATTGCCGCTCTGCTCGGTACTGCGATGTTCTTCTATTCGAAGAATACCCAGGCTTGGGAAATTGCAGCGGGTGCACCCAATGAAGTCGTAGCTGAAACACCAAAAAAGACAGCTGCTGCAACTGCTGCAGCTCACGTATAAATATTTATATATTAATGGCGTATGGGGTGATCGGGATCCCGATCACCCCATACGTATGGATGTGATTCATGATCGATGCACTAATTCGTGGGACGCTCGGAACGGCCGGGACCCGTCTGCTTGATTTTTATGTCCAGAACAGTCTCTGGATCAATGCACTATTGTTCGCGTATGCCATCCTGGTGGTTTTTGCCCGTCGCAATTACGGCCAGGTTGCCCAATCTATTCTTGCTGAATTCCTGAAGAAACACGGTGATAAACTGGCGAGAAAGAGTCCAAATGAAATTCGGGCTCTTCTATTGAAATGGAAAATTCCATGGGAGAACGGAAGGCAGGCTGGCTGGTTCCCGTTCATTTCATTCCCTCAAGGCATTTTGTTGCGTTTTAAAAGTGACAGGACATTTGAAAAGATTTTCCCCATCGATGCGTTGGTGGAAAGCGTGGTTCAACAGACATCCACAAGGAGTAAATAGATTCTCATGGCTCAAGCAACGATCCCGGTAAAACATAAGGTAGGTTTGCATGCTCGTCCCGCGTCGCTGTTCGTTCAGACCGCGGCAAAGTTCTCGTCAAAGATCAAGGTGAAGAACCTGACGACCAACGGCAATTTTGTGGATGCAAAAAGCATCATCATGGTTTTAACATTGGGTGTGATGAGGGATCATGAAGTGGTAATTCAGACCGATGGCACGGATGCAGACGCCGCACTGGAAGCGTTGAAGCTGCTGATCGAAGGCAATTTTGGTGAAGCTTAATCAGGTTTCAAGAGATGGAAAATTTATTACAGAAATGAACTTCAAGGGTATCCCCGTCAGCGATGGAATTGCAGTGGGTCCGGTGTTCTGTTACATTCCCGTGGAATTGAGTATCCCTGTCTGCGCAGCCGGCACAGTCGAAGAAGAGATGGCTCGCTTCGATGCGGCCCGCGCGCGTGCCCGCCTTGAGTTGCAGGGCCTGTATGATGTGATCGAAAAAAGGGCCGGCAAAGAGGAAGCCTGCATATTT
>JANMSY010000182.1:0-2783 GCA_031389865.1 Anaerolineales bacterium
GATGACGTCACGCATTTCGTCCATGCTATTCCATCCAATCTTGACAATTAACCTGGGTACGCGCGTGCGGTCCTGGTCAAACGCGGCGCGCAGTACCTTGAGCGCGTCACCATACGTATGACTGGTATGAAACCAGTTGACCCCTTCCATGGCTGCACGCGCGACACTCACACGATCATCGAAGGGAATCTTTTCCTCGCCCAGCCGTGTCGTTCCGTAGATATAGGGAGAGAGGTCGGTAAGTAGTTCTGGTTTGTTGTCCATTTTTATTTTTCCGCGTTCAAAACGTATGGGGCTTTTTGTTACCAGTCAAAAGGGATGCAGGGATGCCGTTATGTTCACAGAACATTACCATACCCATACGGCAATTCCTCCATAAATTTCTTAACATTGCCTGGGGCGATGAACAGCTTATTTATCCGTCGGGTAAATCCGCGCGGGTCTTTGGGGGTCATCAACAACCCGTTCTGTACATCACGCGTGCGGGCGAAGAGGTCCGTGTCCATGCCTTTCTGATACTCCCTGCGTTCAATGCGACTAATCTCTTTAAACGGCAGGAATAGACTGTAGTCCAGGTGGCCGGGAATGAAGCGGATTGCGATGCCTGTGGCGGTGATGATGTAGGTCACTGCCGCGCCAAAAAACCGTGTGTCCTGATAAAAAATGTTGAATCCCACTATTATGATCATGAGCTGCCAGAAAGTCAGCCCAAATTGACCTCGCAGCAGGAGGGCAACCAGGATGCTCCCCATCACTAGAAAGGCGATATTCCTTGCAGATCGCTGCCACGGTACTGAAGGCTGGTCTATGTGGAACTTTCCATCCTGGCCGGCATACTGGCGTCGCATATGCGATATCCACGCTCTGGATTGCCACCGCAGGGACAACAGTCCGATGGCGATGATGGAAAGGAAGAAAACTGCAAATGAGCGGGAACGCGGCCAGAGCGCCACGACTGCGATCCATGCATAAGGATATTGCTTTAGGAATAGAACAGGAAACCCCAGGATGAAACGGTCGAGAGCTTGTTTCATAGGCTGATTATAAATGACTGAGAGGGAAAAGTAATGAAGTTGCTACTTGGAGTGCCTGGCACTTTACCTGAAAAGGGACCTGATTTAGATTGGGCGAGTGCGTGACAGCATAGCGTGCTACTCCTGATTTCCCGAACTCAATTTAGTTTTGATAAATCCGATCCCTTCTTCACGGACGTAAGCATTAATAGGTTTGATCCACTCTCTCACAGAGCGTTGTGTCACTCACGCAGGGAACAATTTATGAGATCTTACGGCGGTAGCTTTCAACTACATTTCATTAGCGTTCGATTAGCCAAGGTTACAACCTGTTGAAAAATCAAGATTAATGCAGTAATGTATTAATAAGCCCAGACCGGGGAACTGGTCTGACACGGAAAGGAGGTGATCATACGCAATTACGTGCATACTTGCAAGAGTTCGGTCGATTCTCATCGCTGCATTCACGGACAATCTTACAAATGAAAAGGTGAATACAAATGAAAAAGACTACGCTTCTACATATTGTTATGATCCTGCTGACAGTGCTGGCTTTAACTAGTGTTGCAGCAGATGGTGGACGTAAATTTACAACCACGCTGACAGGTGCCGCGGAAATACCTGGCCCGGGTGACCCGGATGGTAGTGGTACGGCAACAATTACGCTCAACCCGGGACAGGGAGAGGTGTGCTGGGCGATCCATGTTGCTGGCATTGCACTGCCAGCAACCGGGGCTCACATCCATTTGATCAACCCAGCGACTGGCTTTGGCGGAGTGGTGGTACCCCTCTCTCCGGCACCGGATGCAACTGGACATACAAGCGGATGCACCACTGCAGATCGTGACCTAATAAAAGACATCATGAAAAACCCTGAGAAGTACTATGTAAACGTACACAGCACTGAGTTCCCTGCAGGTGCGGTGCGAGGCGATCTTTCAAAATAATAAACATCCAATCAATACAAAGCCCAGCGACAGTACGTCGCTGGGCTGATTTTCATACCAGCAATATCTACCAGAAAAAGTAAACAGGCCGTGCGATGCGCACGGCCTGTTTACTTTTCATTTACTACTTGCTCTTCTCTTTAGTCCACTTTTCCCGTCAATGTGGACATCTTCAACTCACCGATCGCCTTTGTGATCTGAATATCACGCGGGCATACATCCGTGCAGTTATAGATGGTATGACACCGCGCCAGACCATCCGTTTCACTGATGATCTGCATTCGCTCGGCAGCGCCTTCGTCGCGGCTGTCGTAGATGAAACGGTGTGCAGTGACCAGCGCGGCTGGACCGTAGTACTCGTCGCTTGCCCAGAACGATGGGCAGGATGTTGTACAGGCTGCACACAAAATACACTTGGTGGTTTCATCGAATCGGGCGCGCTGTTCAGGAGACTGGAGTCGCTCCCGTCCATCCGCAGGCAACGGTGACTCGTTGATAAAGTATGGAAGCATCTTTTTGTAGTTATCAAAAAATGGTTCCATATCCACGATCAGGTCTTTGACAACTTTCAAACCCAGCAATGGTTCAATGGTAATCGTATCGCCTACATCGCGCACAAGCGCTTTGCACGCCAGCAGATTGCGTCCGTTGATGCGCATCGCATCCGATCCACACACGCCGTGGGCGCACGAACGCCGGAACGAAAGCGAACCATCGTTATAGCCTTTCACGTGCTCGAGCAGATCAAGGATGCGGTCAGTTTCCAGCGCTTCGATGGTATACGTCTCATAGTGGAATTTTTTGTCCACTTCAGGGTTATAGC
>JANMSY010000184.1:0-3936 GCA_031389865.1 Anaerolineales bacterium
CTCTTCAAAATTCTCATTGCCGATAAATTCATTGAAGGCATCCTTAAATTCTTTTCCACGTGTCAGGTAGTGTTCACGAGTCAGGATATCGGTCATGATTTGTAGAGATTTGCCTTTTAGTTCAACTCGCTCTGTCTCAGGGCTCTTCCCGAAATATAACGCATGCATCTCGATCAGTTCACCAAGCCGGGGGACAGGGTCTTCATGATCGTCCACGCGGTAATCGAGCCAGCGATCCAGGTAACCGCCATAGCCCCCGTTGGGTTTGGCCACATAGATGGCCGCAGATTGACGTCCACGTTTGTCGCCGCCAGCGCGGTCACCCGCCAACAGCGCTTTGTATAGCCGCAGGGGCAAGCTCCTTTTTGTTTTAAGGAATGCCTTCTCCATCGCAGGGACAACTCTTCCGCTCGCAAGAATATTTCCCTGAATGGCATATCCCGGGCCGACAACGCCGCCTGCCCACGGAAAACATCCGCTTCCCGAAAATGTGGCGGAACCACCTTTTGAGTCCACCAGGCCAACCTGGCGAAGTTCCCTCTCGAGGTCGTCCTTCAATAATTGCTCGAGTGTCTGCTGCGCAGAGAGGCCAGTGGCCATCCATTCCAGGCCGCGCGGACCAAAGGCTGTGTTTGCAAAGGATTGCGTTGCCACCGCACCCGCGTTCGCCTGTGCATACGGGACAACTGCACCCACAGCGGGAAATTTGGAAGCAACTGCAACACCCCAGGTCTGTTCTTCCAGGTCACATGCAACGATTGAAAAGGTCATAATTGAATTCCTATTACGGTATGGGATTATACCCTGACGAGAAACCCACGTGCTCGCGGCACGAACTGCGATGGGTTCAAAGATCAAAAAAGCCTGCTGACCAAACGCTGGCTTGGTCAGCAGGCTTTATCTACTGCACTATCGAACTACAAACTACTTGACTTTCTCTGGCGCTTCGAGCACCTGGTCCACCAAACCATATTCCACGGCAGTCTTGGCTTCGAGGTAATAGTCACGGTCACTATCGCGCTCGATAACTTCAAGCGGCTGACCCGTATGCTTCGCCATGATGCCAAGGAGCAGCGCCTTCAGGCGCAAAATCTGCCTGGCCTGGATCTCGATATCGGTGGCCTGGCCCTGTGCGCCACCGAGAGGCTGGTGCATATGGATGGTGGCATTGGGCAGGGCGTAGCGGCGACCCTTCGTACCAGCGGTCAACAACACTGTCCCGAAGGAAGCGGTGACGCCAACAGCAACGGTGCTGATCGGGTTTGAGATCATCTGCATGGTGTCATAGATGGCGAGCCCGGCATAGATCACTCCGCCTGGCGAGTTGATATACATCTGAATTTCCTTTTCAGGATCTTCATGGTTCAGGAACAGCAGCTGCGCCACGATCACGTTCGCGACCTGGTCGTCAATGGGCGTTCCAAGAAAAATAATGCGCTCCTTGAGAAGCAGCGAATAAATGTCGTAGGCGCGTTCACCGCGGCCGGACGACTCAATTACCATGGGGATGACATTTCGACTGGGCTCAATACGAGCATTTTTGAAAGTAGGGATCATCTTAGCTCCTTTATATTTCGACAATGATACCGGGTCCATATTGGAATTACGTTAAAACTTTATCAGGGTTTCTTATCCGGATGCTTGTCTGGATTTGGCAATCCGGACGGCTCTGCCAGATTGCCAAACCTGGCAGAGCGCATAAGGCTGTGATAATTCTTATTCGGATTTGGGTTCCGTATCGTTCTCAGTGGAGGCTGCTTCTGCTTTCATCTCCTCGACATTCTCTTCGCTGACAGTTGCTTCCGTTTCACCAGCCTGCTCTTCACCTTCGACGGGTTCGACAGGTCCGCCTTCCGAGATCATGTCAACCTTTGCCTTTTCACTGGGCTTATATTCGCCGGTTGCAATGGATTTCAATGTATCCAGTGCACGGCGTGTGAGGACTCGGTTCGCAGACTCCATGGCAATGGACTGGGCCACGCGTTGTTGTCCCTTGCGTCCGCCGCTGATCTTGGTGAGGTCCACGCCCTGCATGGCCAGGGAGGAGAGAGTCTGGGTGAACTCTGCATCGAGCGATTCATTATCGACCTGTATATTTTCGCTGCGTACGATCTCATCCAGGATGAGGGAACGTTCAAAGCGTTTCCTGGCAACAGGCTTGACTTCCTCCTCGACGAATTGCTCACGGGTGGTGTTGCGGAGTTTGAAGTAGGTGTCCAGGTCCATATTTTGCTGCGAAAGCCGCTGGCTGAGATCCTCCAGAACGTGTTCGCTTTCATGGTCGAGCGAATGCTGGTGATATTTGAGCGTTGCGCCTTCCTTGATCTTCTCGATCAGGTCCACGAAATACTTATCATCATATTCAGCTTTGGAGCGGGCTTCCACATCCTTTTTGACGGCCTCGTGCAGTTCCTCGAGCGTTTCACCGGCGCCGGCCGTCTTGGCAAGCTCATCGTTCAGCTCAGGCAATGACACCGCGCGTACCGTCTTGACCGTGAGTTCCAGTTCGACATTCTTTTCGCGCAGCGATTCGATCTCCCATTCGGCGGGGAAGCTGTGTGTGATCGTCTTTGTATCACCTGGCTTGAGGCCAACGAGTTCCCTGGCGAAGCCGTTATAGGGCCACTCGGTATCACGTTCCTCCTTGCGTAGAAACGCGGCAAAGCCGGTGCGGTTCAGTTCGGGTGTCTCAGACTTGACATCCACGAGGACGTAATCGTCTTCCTGCACTTCGCGCTCCACGTTCTCGGTGGTGGCGTACATTTGACGGAGTTCCTCAACAGCTGCTTCGATGGCCTGTTCATCGGGAGCCGACCACTCGTACGGCATGCGAAGCGAGTGGATATCGCCCAGGTCCGCTTCGGGGGCAAGGGGCACCCTGAAGGTGAACTTCGGCGGCTCGAGCGAGTCGATTGATTCAAGCGAACCGGCCGCGCCGGGGTTGACATCCGCTTCCTTGAGAATGTTCGAGTATTCGGCGTCGATCAAATAGTCCACCGCCTGCTCGATGATGGCCTGTTCGCCATAGTTGCGGACAACCATGTCGTATGGCGCCTTACCGGGGCGGAAGCCTGCGATCTTGCCGCGCTCAGAGATCTTGCGCGCGGCACGGCGCTTGTACACATCCATCTTCTCCGGCTCAATTTCAACCACGACTTTTGCTTCGTGGTTCTCTTCAATGGTTTTTTCGATTTTCAAGTTTGCGTTCCCTTCGTTGTATGTCATTGCGAGTCTTCGAGAAGCAATCTTCCTTCGCCTTTCAGGCTCGCAATGACTGGATTTATATGGGGACGGAGGGAATCGAACCCTCACGCCTTTCGGCACATGATCCTAAGTCATGCTCGTCTGCCAGTTCCGACACGTCCCCGGTTTTTAGTAAATGTGGTTTAGGAATTTATGAGCGCCGAAATTATACCGTAAGCTATGCATCTTGTAAAAATTTGCGGAGAACTGGCGTTGCGACAGCGAGTGTGCAAAGCATTAATTTTAATGCAGGTTCACTATTCACGATTGACGAATTCCAATAGCTGGATATAATCCCCAACCTGAACCCTGAAACTCGACACTTGGAGACCCACTTAATTTGAGCCGCGTCATCAACCCCGAATCTGCAGGAAAAGATAGAACCCGTTTAACCAAAGCAATTGTTCTCGCCGTGCGGGAGCTGGCAAAGCAACAGGAAGTCAATAACGAAGCGAAAGACCTGGCAGCCTTCATCGCGCTGGCATTGAAAACCATCTCGGAAGGGATCGATGTCTCGGTTGCCGCATGGGAAAAGCGTGACTACTGGGTGAAAGCGGACAAGTTCCGCATGGAGTGGATGTGGAGTGGATTGTACGCCGATAAGATCAAAGTGGCGATCTTCACCGATGACTGGGGGACTATCGCCATGACCATCCCACAGATCGCCCAGAGACTTAACAAGATCGTGGTCTC
>JANMSY010000198.1:0-2014 GCA_031389865.1 Anaerolineales bacterium
GAGCCGCGCAGGGAGACACTCACCGTTGATATGAGCAATGCTCCAGATGACAGCCTTGCACTCACGACACATTTCCTGGATTGTTTGGATGGCACGGCGAAGCCGCTTATGCCTGTCCAGCGGGCGGCAAAACATATGGGGATTCTATTTGAGATTTTGGGAGTGTGAGGAAAAGACCTTCGAGTTGTAGCTCGAAGGTCTTTTGATTTGGGCGGTTTAATGCATGTGACTTGCTGTACCGAAGGCGTGCTCATACACCAGCATGACATAATACTTCCACGCAAAAGATGCATGATAATCCGATACGGTAAGGTCGTTCCTCAAAGCTGACTTGTTCATGAGGTTCGTCCCCAGAAAGGAGAGCATTTGATCCCATGCTTCGCCCTGCGCACCGCCCGATTCAATCCCCTCTGCATCGTGGACGAAGGCGTGTGGCTGTCCATCATAGATCGTGATCTCGTGCTCGATCCCTGCTTCGCTGAGAGCTGCATCGAACGCATCCACATCCTCCACAGAGATGGATTGGTCAGCCCCGCCGAAAATGCCTAAAACTGGACCCGGCAATGTTTTCAAAACTTCCACCTCTGTTTCAGGGGAGCCATAGAAGATCACTGTCGCGGCCAGGTGTGGGTTGTGCAGGCTGTACACAAGTGATGTGCGCCCGCCGTAGCAAAACCCCGCAATTGCAGTTCGGGCTGAATCGGCTTCCGGCTGCGACGCGATCCATGTATATACAGAATCCAGATCAGCGTTTACATTCTCTGGCCTGGTGGAAATCACCTGGTAGATGGCACGGGGAATCCAGGTCGTGGTCGAACCGCGAAATGTATCAGGCGCAATGACGAGGTAGCCCTCCTGTGCCAGCAGATCTGCTTTGCTGACGATCGACTCGTTCAGCCCATAAAATTCATGGATCATGATGACCACAGGAAATGGCCCATCCCCTTCAGGCTTTGCCACATATGCACGGACATCAGCGCCGCCATTGATGCCGGAGACTGTGGTGTTGGTTACGCTGTCCAGCCTGTCGCCGCCAATTGCGTAATCCACAACGACAGAGCCCGCCAGGAAAATCACCAGTGCAGCGAACAAAATCAAAATGCCAAGTAAAACCCGTTTGAATAGTTTCATCTGTTCCTCCAAGGTCAGGATGCAGCCAATTCGTCAAGTTTTACTTGCAATCCCTCTCAGCTTACTAGAACTTGTCTCAAAAATGTCATCCTGAGCCCTTCGGCCCGGCTCAGGATAAACTCCGCGAAGGATCTCTAATGCTGAAAGTACGAGACTCTTCGGTCGCGACGAACGCTCCCTCAGAGCGACATGCCATTTTTGATATGACTTGTATTAATTTTTCCTCCTGGTGATGTGTGAATGGGAAGGACTACTTCGTGCCTCTCACAGCCCAGGCCCGTGCAACAAGTGGGATGGATCCATCCGCTGCAAATGGGAGAGTATTGTAAATCCTCTCGCGCAGTTGAGCACGTTGCGCCTCACCCAATGACATTGCGTAGCCCGGCGCGGGTCCCTGACCCCCTAGAAATGGCGTCCAGTAATCATCAAAGTCTTTGAAGCGAGTTGAAACATCGATTGGGTGTACTTCAATGTGGGAAAGACCTGCATTTTGAAACAAATCAGTCAGGGGTTGAGGACTGCAAATTGGGAAACGCTGTCCTTCATCCAAATCAGAAGCAGCAGGGTCCAAAGCAGCGGCTGCATCCCAAAAGTGGCGCATCAGCTGCATCTTCCCTGCATAATCCCAGACATACAACGCAACGACTCCATCTTTTCGTACTGCATGAGTCATCTCAGCAATCATTTGGTTTGGCTGCGGAACGAAATTCAACACCAACCCGGAAACTGCAACATCATATCTCCCAGACTCCACAGGCAGTGCCTGCGCATCTGCCACTTCAAACTCGGCACATGGATCATTGATCTGGCTGCGCGTGAATTCCACATATCCTTCAGAACGGTCAATACCTTTCACCTTTTTAGGAATTGAAACATCTAAAAT
>JANMSY010000218.1:0-2620 GCA_031389865.1 Anaerolineales bacterium
ACCACCCTTCTCGCGTCGCAGTGTGGACTTCTTCCTCAAGCATAACGCCTATGATATTGATAAGGCGAAACGAAGGCTGGGTTATCAACCGCAGGTGGATCTGCGGACAGGCATGCAGGAAACAATTAAATACAGTCAAAACAACGAGAAGGAACAACAATAATGGATCAGAAATTGCAGTCCACTGTCAACGATGTACATGATTATTGGAACATCCATACTCTCGGTTTCCAGTATGTGACGGATAAAACCATAAAACCCGGCACTCCACAGTTCTTCGCGCACATCCGCCCGTGGATGAATCCCTACAAGTTCCCGTGGATCATGGATCGTATTGACCGTGAAGCAAAACTCCTGAAAGGCAGGCACCTGCTTGAGATCGGCTGTGGCATGGGGTACGACAGCCTTGAATTCCTGAAGCGCGGTGTCCGTGTGACTGCAACTGATCTGACTCCGAACGCAGTTGCCATGACGTTGAAACATTTTGAGGTGGAAAATGTCACGGCAGAGGATGTTCGCACAGCCAATGGCCTCGACCTGCCATTTGAGGACAACACCTTCGACGCGGTCTGGTCGAATGGCGTATTGCATGCCACCGGAGATACCCGCCGGGCGATTGCAGAGGCACGACGCGTCCTCAAGCCGGGCGGACGCGCCATCATTTCGCACTTCTATCGCAAACCATCCTGGATGTATACGATCAATCGTCTGGGCCGTGAGAACATTGAATACAAGGAACTGGACCCACCTGTCAATGAATTCTACACAGACGAAGAAGTCCTTGATTTCTTCCAGGGTTATAAGGTTGTGGAAGCTGTGCACGAACACGAAAGGCTCCTGCCTGCGCGCCGCGACGGCATGAAGGCACTCCTCTATCATAAGGTGCTGATGCCGACGTATAACGTTCTGCCTTCATCCCTTGCCCTGAAATTCGCATACAAAATTTCAGTCACTGCGGTCAAAATTTAGAAACCAATTTTATGTGTGGCATCTGCGGTAAGTACAGCCCCTCCGGTGTTCAGGTTGAGGAGCTCAATCAAATGCTCGACACCATTGCGCATCGTGGACCCGATGACTCGGGTTCCTATGTGCGCGGCCGCATCGGCCTGGGCAACCGGCGTCTCAGCATCATTGATATTCAAAGTGGCAAACAGCCGATCAGCAATGAGGATGGCACGATCTGGGTCGTCTACAACGGGGAGATGTACAACTACAAAACTCTCCGCGCACAGTTGGAGTCAAAGGGACATATCTTTTGCACAAACTCCGATACTGAAGTTATTGTTCATCTTTATGAAGAGGTTGGAGAGCGCTGTGTGGAGCAGATCAGCGGCATGTTCGCCTTTGCACTGTGGGATGAACATCAGCAAAAGCTTCTGCTTGCCCGTGATCGGATCGGGCAAAAGCCGCTCTTCTATTCCCAGGATGGTTCGGACTTCTTATTCGCCTCGGAGATCAAAGCGATCCTGGCGCTTCGCCATCGCGACCCGCAGCTGGATCCACTTGCGATGCACGATTATTTATCCCTGCGCTTTATCTCCCCTCCGAACACGATCTTCAAGCACGTACAAAAACTTCCGCCCGCGCACACGCTCGTGTATCAAAATGGACAGATCACGCTCCGCCGCTACTGGCAACTGTCATTCCGCGAGAAACTGACGCTTTCCGAACCCGAGATTCTGGAAGCCCTGCGTGAACAACTCACCCGCACCGTGGAGTCTCACCTGCTCAGCGATGTGCCAGTGGGAGCCTTCCTCAGCGGTGGGCTGGATTCGAGCATGATTGTTGCTGTTCTGGCGCGTGACCTCGGCCTCAAACCACAGACATTTTCCATTGGCGTGGACGAGAGCGATTTTGACGAAACTCCCTACGCACGCATGGTGGCTGAGCACTACAAAACCGACCATATTGAAGAACGTGTTGCCGCGAATCTAATACAGTCCCTGCCAAAGATGATCTGGCATCTGGACGAGCCATCTGACCCAATTGCTGCGTGTATGTATCAGGCCGCGCGGCTGGCATCCAAACATGTCAAAGTCGTTTTGGGCGGGGATGGCGGCGATGAACTCTTTGCAGGTTTTGACCGCTATGTGGGTAATCGCTATATTGATATGTACAGTCTCATGCCGCTTAGCCTGCGCAAGGGAGTGATGGGACCGGTTCTGGATCGCCTGCCTGATAGCTTTACCTATAAAAGCCTGACACAAAAACTTCGTTGGGTACATCACCTGTCTCTGCAGACAACCGCTGCGGATCAATACGCGGCTGCGACTTGTTTCTTCCGTTTTACGCACGAAGAGAAACGGGCACTGTATGGTGATCAACTCTGGAAGGAACTCGGGAGCAGGAACTCCACTGCAGCCATCACTGATCCTTTTAATGGCGCCGAAGCCGATGACCTTCTGGACCGAATGCTTTACACCGATTTTGTCACCCGTCTGCCCGAACACTCCCTGATGCTGACGGACCGCATGACGATGGCACATGGCCTCGAAGCACGCTCCCCCTTTCTTGACCATGAGTTGGTGGAATTCCTGGCAAAAGTTCCGGGGAATATCAAAGTGCAGAACAGCCAGCCAAAGCACCTCATGCGCAAACTCGCAGTTGATTACCTCCCCGC
>JANMSY010000220.1:0-4168 GCA_031389865.1 Anaerolineales bacterium
TGCTCTACACTTCCATCACCCGGGCCCGCAAGTTATGTGTATTGTCTGGCAGCCGACGTGCCATTAGCATGGCCGTACGAAACAACAAGGTGGCACAGCGATTCACCGCCCTGGAATGGCGTCTGGCACAAAACGAGGGACTCGTCTAATCGGACACGGCTCGCGTCCCGATTGAAGAGATCATATTCCCCTAAAGGGGACGATGTCGAATCCTGCCCTCCTTGCAAAAAGAGACGCCCCATTTCGGGGCGTTTTTTTTCGATCGATGGCTAAACGTGAGACCAGGCTTTGCAGACAGTCAGGTCTCACATTTATTACGGTGTTGCTGTTGGGGTCACTTGCGCTTCTTCAGCCTGTTGACCCGCGTACAAAAATACCGGGTCGATAGGGGGCGCATCTGGTGAATGCCCTTGAGGGACCAATCCATGCACAACAAGCACATTGTGAAGAGAAGATGCGTCCCACTTGCCGCCACCCAAAATATTGGTACCCTTAGCGCCCTCATACGAGCGGTTCGAACCTGCCAGTATTCCATCAAGGGATGACAAGTCCAACCCGGCACTCCGTTCGGTCAATTCTGCGTTGTGGCATGTGGTGCATCCTGCTGAGCCCGCATACCACAAACTGTTTTCCACAAAGAGGTGTTGCACATCGTCAGCAAACGTCCCTTCGCACGGATTTCCATGTACGTCGGTGAACGGAAACGACCCGGTCTCAGGATTCCCTGCCGTGACCCACGCCCCGATCAGATCAGTAGCCGAAACCTGGCATTGATTGAAATCCACCGTGCCGTTTTCCGCGGCCTGGTTTTCAGTATGCCCGTAAGGGATCAATGTTGGGACGGGAGTACGGATCACGAGCGGCTGGGCCCGCACGCAGTTGAGCGTGAACCCACAGGATGAAACATATATGATGCTGAACCACACTGCCATCAACAAACCGAACCCAATAATGGTTCCATAAACATATTTGCGAACATCATTCATGGCTGGCTCCTCCCCTATTCCGATGGTTCCAACGTGCGGATGAAGTTGACCAGGTCCCAACGTTCAGAGACAGTGAAGTTCTCATTGAGCGGTGGCATCCGTCCCTCAATACCATTGGTAATGGTCAGGAAAATGGAGCCGTCGCTCTTCGACTGCACAACATCTGAAGTCAGATTGGCCGGCTTGAAGTTGACGAGGAATGCGGCAATGGGCCCGGTTCCTTCGGCGGTCTCACCATGACACATTTTGCAGTGAATGGCATACAGCTCTGCGCCGCGGGTAATGGATGCTTCGTCAGCCTCGACCGGGTTTTCAGGCGCGCCCATGCCGGGGATGGCAATCGGTCCCTCGATCGGGATCGAGCGTTCGGGGACGGGAAGCGGATTCTCCATCGGACGGTAGGATGGCTGGATCTCCATAAAGCTGATCCATTCGATCTTGATGACATCGTAGGTGAACAGTAAGATGATCCCAAAGAGAACTGCCAGCGTAAGACCAACCCAAAATAGTTGCCGTAATAATCTCATAGTTGCCGGGCCTCCGCAGGTTTAACGGATTCAGCGCCCAATTGGTTCAGGGCATCGGAATATTTTTGCTGTTCATCTTCTGGAACTTTGAAAAAGATCCCGATCTTGCCATCACTGATCTCAGAAACATACTCCATTGGACCGTAATTGGGGAAAAAACTATCCAGGAACACACCCAGGAATGTGGAGAGCAATGCCAACAGAAAGGTCATTTCAAAGATGATGATCAAACCGGGAGGGATTGGCGTAATATACTGACCGCCTACACTCACGTTGTACAACAAAGGTGTGCCGAAGTTTAGGAACACCCCAAGAAAGAAACCGATCACAGCGCCGCCCAATGCCAGGCGTGAAACGTTTGTCCACGGATGAGGACGACCCAGCATCTTGTGCGTGATCGGTATGCCGGAGATGACATTGAGCCTGTCATCAGTAACGCCCATCTCGTGCAGTTTATCAATTGCATCCGCTGCCGGATCAATATCTTCGAAGAGAGCTAATAGAGTGGTATCAGACATGTTCTGCTCCATTATTCGAACTCACTGACAGTCGGAACATTTGCCTTACCCACCTTACGAAGGGTGTGCACCATCTGACCTTCCTGCACTTCCCATACCGGGATCAACGGGATGAGGCGGGATGCGATCATATAGAACAACAGGAACATGGAGAAGGTACCGATGGTCAGGAAAATTTCGATGCGTGGTTCATACAATTTCCATGTGAATGGCATACGGTTGATCGAAAGCGTGACCGGAATGATGATGTAGCGTTCCCAGTACATGCCCACATTGATCAGCAAGCCGATCAGGGCAAGAAGCCAGGGAGTTGTACGTATTCTCTTATTCCAGAGGGTGAGGAAAGGGATCACGATATTGAAGAACACCATCTGATAGAACATCCAGGCCATGGGGCCTTCTTCAAGCCAGTGCAGGAGTATGTCTGTCCATTTGTCGCCGCCATACCACTGGACGATGTAATCGTTGAAGAAGAAGTATGCATACGCGAAAGAAACGATCATCATCAGCTTGCCAAGAGCATCGAAATGCTCCTTGCGGATGAAGTAATCCATGTGTTTCATGGTGGCACGCATGATAACCAGCACGATGGCCACCGCGCCCATGCCGGAGTGCAACGCCCCCACCACGAAGTATGGACCAAACACGGTGGATGACCAGCCCGGGCGCATGGCCATGGCAAAGTCCCACGAAACGATGGTGTGCACTGAGAACATGACCGGGATGATCGCGAACGCAAAGATGTTCATGGCTGTCGTTAAATGACGCCACTCCCCTTCCGTGCCGCGGAAGCCCAGTGCAAGAACACGGTAAAAGGTCTTGCGCCAGCCTGTCGAGCGGTCACGGGCCATCGCCAGGTCGGGGATGAGCGGCAGGAAAAGGTACATCGTACTGCCCAAAACATAAGTAGTAATCGCGAGTAAATCCCACATCAACGGCGAGTGGAAGTTGGGCCACAACTGGCGCTCGTTGGGAATGGGAAACATCCAATACGCCAGCCAGACACGACCCAGATGCATGAAGATGCTGGCTCCAGCCTGGATCAGGCCGAAGGTGGTCATCAACTCTGCAGCACGCGTGAACGGACGACGGAACTCAGCCTTGAACACACGCAGGATCGCGGAGATAAACGTCCCTGCATGACTGATGCCGATCCAGAACACGGTATTTACCAGGAAGATACCCCAGTAGGAGGGACGCATAACGCCGGCCACACCCAATCCCTCAGCGATCATGTACCCCCAGGCGTAGAAGAAACAGGTTACCACCAGGAATGCAAGAATGCCCAACACCACCCAGAACTTCCAGGAGGTGGTGGTCATGGATTCCATCACCATCGCGTTCATTTCACCGCGCGGCTTGGGATCGTACATCAACGACTCGCGTGGGTCGTGCTCTTCTTCGTGCTGATCTTCGTGCGCTTTTTTAGCGCCTGAAAGATAATTGGAGGAGACAGCCATATCTTTAACCTTCCTTGAGATAGGTTATGCGCGGCAAGGTATTTAATTCTTCAAGATGCCGGTAACCATGCTTGTGCTGCGCCAGTTGACTCACCAGACTCTCGTGATCATCCAGAAGACCAAATGTGATGGCGTTGGAAGGACAGGCCTGTGCACAGGCGGTGGTGAACTCGCCATCCTCCACCTCGCGACCCTCCGATTTGGCCTTATCCTCCGCCTTGTGGATGCGCTGGATGCAGAACGTGCACTTCTCCATGATACCGCGGCGGCGAACGGTCACATCGGGATTGAACTGGTTATGAAGTGTGAAGACAAATTCTCCACTCACCTCATTTGCGTGGAATGGGTCAATCGCGTAATCGCGCCAGTTGAACTGACGTACCTGATAGGGGCAGTTGTTTGCACAATAGCGCGTGCCGATGCAACGGTTGTACACCTGCAGGTTGAGATCCTCCGACTGACTATGAACCGAAGCAAACACCGGGCAGACCGGTTCGCAGGGGGCACTACCGCACTGCTGACACAACATCGGCTGGAAAGGGGTAGCTTTTTCTTCGGGATATTCGCCCTCCCAAAAACGCTCAATGCGGATCCAGTGCATCGAACGGCCGTAGCCGGCATCCTCTTCGCCAACAAATGGGAGATTGTTTTCCATTGCACAAGCAGCGACACAAGCC
>JANMSY010000223.1:0-10423 GCA_031389865.1 Anaerolineales bacterium
AGGTATCGCGAAAGGCTTTCACCTGTTCAGGCTGGCGAGTGGTGTCTTCGGCTTTGCCATCCTTCACGTCACGTTTGCGGGTCGAGACCTGCCAGTTCGAGCCAAACTTGATTCCGTAGGGCGGGTCAAGGTAGATCATCTGCACCTTGCCCTTGAGTCCCTCCTTCTCGGCAAGTGAAGTCATCACCATCAATGAATCGCCCAATATCATACGGTTTGACCAGTGCTGTTCATGGTGGTAAAAATCCACGCGGTCTTCAAAGGCAAGTCCATTGAAATCACCAAACAATAACGGCTGGTAGTTACGACTTAAGTCGTTATTACTCCGCACCAACTCAATAATATTCTGCGGCTTGATATGCTCCTGAATATAGATCGGCACCGCAGGTACAGCTAAATCCTGTGCGTCCTGTTCATCTTTACCCTTCCATACCAACTGCGGGTCCAGCGATGGGTCGCGCGGGTAAAATACCGTCTTAGGCGCTTTCTCTTCGGCCGCGATGAAGTCGCGCAATTCTTCTGTTGGAATGTTGGCGCGCTTGTCTTTGTGATTGACTGAGTCAACGGGATTAGGGAGTTTGGGGGTGGTGGGTTTCTTTTTTGGAGGCATAAAAATTCCTGGTCATCGTAGTAACGACTTTATCGTTGAATAACGAACGATTGAAATCGTTACTACCATTCTGGACGATTTCAATCGTCACTACACGTCGTCCCATCCTTTACCAAAACCTTCCTCAGGTGGGAACGCGCGCCACTTGTCGCGCAGCCAATCACGTCCGTGGTCTTCATAATACAACGATAAACTCGACCATTGCCAATCGTACGAATCTTCCACATATCCATGCTTTACGGGATTGTAGTGGATGTAATTCAACGCCCGATAGTAATGCGCGTCGTCGCGTATCATGCGGTCTGCAAACTTGTACCAGACTTTCCTCTTTCCCTGCAAACCATCTGCCTTATTCCATTCAAATGAGGTGGAGCCATGCAGTTGCTTGAGCGTCGCGGAAACATCGTCCAGCGATTGCACGCCAGTCAGAATGTGATAATGATTCGCCAGTACTGCCCATGCAACAACTTCCGCTTTGATCTCTTGAAATGCAAGCAATAACTTCTTTTGAAACTCTGTGCGCCGTTCGGCTGTATTCATCACGCGAGCATGTTCGTGATTTGTGGCGGTCAGCATGTAATATCCCGCATCGCGGAATGGGTGCGGTGGCGCATGGAGCGGATATCCCATCGCCTTTCTCTGCGCGATGGCCTCTTCTTGCTGTTTTGGGGTGAGTTTTCGATACTCGTAAGGCATAATTTTTTGGTAGTGGCGACTTCAGTCGCTTATAACGACTAAAGTCGTTACTACGTAGTGATGACTTTAGTCATCCTTTCTCAACATTAGCGAAACACCATCCACTTTTTTGCCCTTCAAAAATGCTCTAATTGTATTCTTTGCATCCCACGGGTCAACGATCTCCAAAAATGCCCAGCGTCCAAACCCGCCATGATTGTTGATGGCGGGAATCCACAGATTGCGTGTCGTTTCCACTTTTGCGGCTTTATCCTTGCGAGCCTCACCGCTTACTTCGAGGATGAGGTTCAAATAGTCTTCTGGTCCATGACCATCATCAATGCGGATGAGATAATCGGTAAGGTACGATTTCTCTTCACCATTGAAGGTGTAGGGAATGGTAAATCCCAACTGGAAGTTCTTGACGTAATGGATCACCTCGTCCATTTCATCATCGAAGATCTCAGCCAGTTTAGCTTCCCAACCGCTATCCAACACAACATGCGAGACATGCGATTTATCAGGCCGTGTTCGATATACATCACGCGCCGTGTCGAAGTCCACGTAGCGGGTTGAGCCAATCGTGTCATACGGACGGAGGATCGGCAATAAAGTCCGTTCGCCCTCTGTCGAAGTAACAATCGCCTGATAAATCTTCTCGGCAGCAGTATGCCCGAATGCTACGAGCAACAGCATTTGCGGGAAAGCATTGTCCTTGCACGTCAGGCAGGTCTCCCGCCACTCACGCACCACTTTCAACAAATGCGGAAACAGCCAGGGTTTGGTGTTGCCTTCATCGGTGAAATACTTTCCCATCATCAACGCCGCAAGATAAAAGTCCACTCTGTTCAGGCGCTCATCCTTCAAGCCATACAACTCATGGAAACTCGATTCGCCAATAATGGATTGCATTTCAGTTTTGGTTGGCAGGTCTTGTGTTGAGATTGCCATCTTCGAATCATTGGTGAACTTCGCGGTCAACTTCTCACTTTCAAAGTGATAGCGATAGCCGATCACGCGCGGGAACGTAATCTCACAGGCAATACGGTCTTCAAGGGCTCGTACCCTTGTGGGAGTAGGTCCTGGTTTCGGGTCTATCTGAGAACCAGTGCTGGGAATGAATGAAAATGGTACGCCATAGACTTCAGCATACTCAGCGTTGAACATACCGTCCTTGTTAACTGCATAACTGCGGCGCCTCAATCCACGACCCACAACCTGCTCACATAACAGTTGTGTTCCAAAGGCACGCACGCCAAGAATATGCGTCACAGTGTTGGCATCCCATCCTTCGGTAAGCATCGAGACGGAGATCACACAGCGAATGCTCTCACCGAGCTTGCCGGCTTTGCCAACCGTATTCATGACTTCGCGCAAAATATCTTCATCTGCCAGATCTTCTGCATCCCGGCCTGGGAAGCGCAGCCGATATTCCTGTTTGAATTCTTCTATTTCAATCGACGCAATCTTTTTGAAATCGGCGCTCATGCCTTCGCCCGATTCCAATTGCTGACTGTCAATCAGAATGGTATTCGGGCGCGATATCCAGCGTCCACTTTCCACATTGCTGAACAAGGGTAACTTGCCAGGGACTAAGACCGATTGCTCCCCGCTCCTTTCAGGACGTGTGCCCGTAAGGGTAGAGGGTTTGGGGGTGATGTTCTTCTCCCAGCCTGCCACATAATCAAAGACCATCTTGGAAACGTTCGTGTTATTGCACACTACGATAAATACCGGTGCTGTCAACCCGCGCTCCTGCGCTTCCTTGTTCTCTGCCCACTGCTTGAATTTCTGTTTATAGTTGCTGTATAAACTTTGTAATGCGCCTTCCAGTTCAACAGGCAGGTTCGGTGCACTTGTGACTTCTTCTGATTTGCGTCCCTTCTTGGGCAGGTGCTCACGAATGCGAAGCCAGAGATCACGGTAGGTAGGTTGTTCGCCCACCATCGAGTCATCTGCCACAGGCACACGCGGCACTTTCACAATGCCTGATTCAATGGCATCGATCAATGAAAAATCAGAGACTACCCACGGGAAGAGTGACCCTTCCGGATAACCTGACCCACGCAGAAAAAACGGCGTGGCTGAAAGATCGTAAACAACCTTTACACCGAGTTTGGCCTTTACTGCTTCGATACCGGAAATCCAAATGCGGGCTTCCTCCTCGCGCTGCTCAGCTTCACGGCGCTCATCGCCTTTTAAAGCTTCATCTTCAGTTACATCTGGCTTGCGGCGATAACAATGATGGGCTTCATCATTGATGACAATTATGTTTTTCTTGTTCCCCAATTCACGGCATACACGCCGCACCATCTGGTCCGGCGTTTCGGTAAACGGGTTGTTTCCATTATTCTGCTTGAGAAGTTGCTTCGTCAGTTTTCCTGCTGCCATGCGTTCCCGGAGCTTGAATGCATGGAAGTTCGTAATCAAAAATTTCGCCTTATCCAACTCCTGGAATACATCGGATGGAACAATGTCATGCTGCTTGTAATAATTTTGTGGGTCGTTGGGGAGTAAAACTCGCAAGCGGTCTTTGATCGTAATGCCTGGAGTAACGATCAGGAACGTATCCGAAAAACGTGCATCCTGTGAATTGGCAATCTTGTTCAATGCCTGCCATGCGATCAACATTGCCATGACAACCGTCTTGCCGGAACCCGTAGCCATCTTGAGTGCAATGCGAAAGAGCAGGGGATTGGACTGCAGGTTTTTCTCGCGCAGTAAATTCTCCACCCACGCTTCGCCATACCGGGGAGCAACTTCGGTAATCCAAATTGCGGTTTCCAAAGCTTCGATCTGGCAGAAGAATAATTTGCGTTCTCTTTCTTCCCGTTTCCAGTATTCCAATAATCTTGAAGTGATTTTTGTTATCCCTACATACCCACCCTTGCGCCAGATTTCCACACTTGTTCGAATGCGATTGATATCCTTGTTTTCTTCAACCCGATCAGATGTCCATTCTGTTTCGAAAGATAACTGCTTTGGGCTCTTCTTCTTGGCACGAGGAATGGGCACAAAATACTGGCTGATACGTCGTTCTTCAATAATCTCGTCCGTAATGCCATCTTCTGTAAACTTGAAATGGCGTTTCGGTTCTACAAATGGTGAATTGAGTACGGGGTTTTCAATAACGACTTGTTGCATTGTTCCACTGATCCATAATCCCTGCTAGGTTGTCTGGCAATAGTCCCAAGCATACCCGAAAACGCCCTTTGCGCAAGGTGAAATTCGTTACAAACAGTTCCCTGCCCAGTACCCTATGATAGATCGACGCGAAGCCTCCCCAAATTCGCAAATAAAGGGAGTTCAAGCCTCTGGTGGAGGAAACCTGGCGGTTGCAGGTAGCTGGCTTCGCTGAACATCCAGTTTCTCAACACGTTCTTCGTCACTCCCAGCGGCTGGAGCACCTCATGAACTGCACGGAATAGAAGCTCTTTATATTTGGCAATATCGATCCAGGCGGGGTTGATGGCCTGGGGCAGGTCCCAGGCATGGACGCCCTGTTTGGTTCGGATGTATATAAACTGGATCCGTTGTCCCATGCGGATGTTTTTGCCGATGGCCTGCAATTGACCCGCCGCACGCGCCGCCGCTGAGAGGACCCGATAGTCATCCAGTTCGCGGCTGAGGGTTTGTGTCACCAGCAGTTCATCCAAAGAAATGTTTCGGCTGCACAATGCAGAGATCCTTCCATGTAACATGTCCAGGGCTTCGGGCAATAACGTTGCCAGCTGGCTTGAGTCTTTTTCCGTTGCCAGGATTTGCAGTACCTGTAACTGTGCCTGCGCGATAAAGGGAGGAGTATCTTCACGGCGGGATGCCAGTCCGCGTATTTTATAGTCCCCGCCTGGCTGCAAGCCAAAGAAACGATTGGCGACCGAGAGATTGGGGTTTTGCCTGGAAGAGACAAACGCCATCCACGAATAAACTTGTTCCACCTCAATGGGTAATTTCGTTTCCTGTTCGATCTCGCCTATAAGGGATTGAAAATCTTCCTCCCTTGTGGCATCCGGCTTGCAGATAAAAAGACTATCTACATAGGCATGGATGACGGTGAACCCCTGATCTTCTGCAATCTCTTTGGCCTTCAACAGCATCTTTCTCCCAATGAAGGACACCACTTCATGCGAATTGATCCTGCCAAAGGTGGAGTTGGCAAACCCCAGACGACCATAGGCCACTACGCACAACCATTTCAGGGCATTTTTGATTGCCTTGTAGCGGATATAACGATGATCGTTCTTATCCATCTCCTTCAGGAGCCGCTTGATCTTGACGCGCTTCTTCACCATGGATCGCAGTGTGGCAGGGATAAGCCCTTCCTGTGAGCTGATCTTGATGCCCATTTCGGGTATTTCAAAGGCATCTTCCTCCTCCACACCCACCGTTTCAGGTGAGATGTTATATTCCGTGATAATGGATGGATACATGGACATAAAATCAATGATGGCCACATACGGAAAAACACCAGGCAGGGGCTCAAAAACCAATCCCCCACGATCAGATACAACCAATTCATTATAGGTCTTTGGCACTTCACCCTCCTGCTGCTGGTAGGGGACCAGGATAGTACGGTTTAACGCCGTGAGCGTTTGCATGGCGGCAATGCCTGCACCGGGGGAACGTCTGGCAATTTCCTGAACAGGCAGGCCTGTCACTCGTGCCTGCTCAATGGCGCCCATCAGACCATAATCTCCAAAGGTCATGCAGTTCTGGTCATCGATATGCCAGCGTCCGAAGAGATGGACCTGCTCGCCGCGGTAGTGCGCCTGACCATAATTATGGAAACTGATCTCCTTTTTTCTATGAACAGATTGTGCAAGGTCACGGTTGGGATTAAAAGGAATTCTTGTTTCTGCTGATATTTCTTCGAGATGGGAAAACAGCCACGTATCGCCATAACTGGTAAGGATCACATCCGGGTTGTATTGCAATAAAGCAGCATTCAGGAAGGAAAGGACTTTCCGAGGGTTATCAAGTGGGATGCAGTAGTTAAAGCGGCCAAAATCAACGGATAGATATTTGGGCGCAGCGTGAGAGGGATTACTATCCGGTCTGATTTGCAACACCCGCAAATCAGGTAGTTTCGGGTCAAGTTCCCAGGGTGTATCAAGTGGAGTGATCCTTGAGATACTCCAACCCTGGCCCACTTCCACCTTGCAGTGCCCAAGCGGAAAGACACCATATTCAGCAGCATACCTCAGAATGAGGGGAATATCGCTATCGTAATAAAGCAGGTCGGGGAAAAGTTGATTGACTTCCCTGAACAATTCATCGAATAAGGATGGAGTGAGTACATTGACCTCCAGAACATCCTTCATCCCTTCGTAAAGGTCTTTCCGTTGGGTGCGCGAGAGCCTTACGGGCTTGTCTTTTAGAAATTTCCACAACTGGCGCAAGCGGTGAAAGGGGCCTCCGACATAAAATGTAATTTGAAACGGCTGGCTAAAAGAATGCGGCTTTTTATCTTCCCCCACCAACCACAAAATGATGCCTTCCTTCCTGGCATAGAGATCAAACAACCAGCCTATATATTCCTTCATTCTGGAGGCAGGAGCCGATTGAGCTTGTTTTCCAAACCCTGAATCAGATTGTAGAGTTCGTCATGGATATGGCCGATCCTCTTACGCTCCTCCAACAGGATGACGAATGGCATGATCTCCATGGGCAGCAGGTTTGCAGCATTGCCGATGGCAGCACGATGCTGCAATAAGGACTCAAAGAATTTATCTAAAATAAGCTGGTCGCTGCGACGAAGCGCCTCATATAACGGCCTCAATTCCGCAATGTGATCGAATACGATCTGTGTGGTGGATGGAAGAGTGCGGCCCATGGACGCTACAAAAGTGCAGGTTGCGAGATTTTTTCAAATTCAGGTTCAAGGGAAAGGGTTTTATCGATAACGGAGTACAGGATGCTGGAAAACTGCTCGTACTCTTCTCCTTCCATCTCCTGAGTCATGACAATGACCGGGCGATAAAAGGCAAGGCGTTTGAGTTCACGGCAACTCTCTCTCAACTTAAGAGATCGAACGCGCAAAGGAATATCGGGGTCATAAAAGGTGTGCAGAAAATCCAGCACAAGGATGGGCTCACCCTTTGATGCAGTATTTGCGAGTGAGTCCAGCAACCGATGGCATGTGGAAGCTCGCACGGTGTACAAGCGTCCCATGATCTCCTTGATTTCCGTCGTCCGGCCTCGAATAATGCGTGGTAGTGCAAAGGCTGGCAGCCACTCATCCCCCGAGACAACAAACAGCGGTCCATTCAAGATCAAATTGGCGATCAGGTCGGTCTTGCTTTTGCGTGCTTTATCCCTGGTGAGGAGCAGCGTGAGACCGCGTTTTTCAGTAATATCAACAGTTAGCTTCAATACGTCATTCATCCCCATAGAATAGTGGGTATTGATAAAAATAAAAACCCCCTTTGGACTTTATCCACATGGGGGAGGCTGTACGGATGTATCCGTACGGATGAAGCAGGGGCGGGTTGGAAGGAATACAATGAGCTATATATGGGGAGGAATATTTTTCTCGAAATCGAAGTTATAAAATCGTAGTCGCAATTCTGTTTTATTGCGAACGCCCGCCTTTGAGAACACGAATCGAAGATATGTTTTGACGGATGATGCAGAAATCCGCAGCCACAGGGCTATCTGGTCATTTGTAAATCCCCTGCAGACCAGCACGGTCACATCCTTCTCACGCGGGGAGAGGGATTCCCAGAGATAAATCAGCTCGGACGAATCTCTATCAGAGGATCGGCGACCACCAGCCAGAATGTATCCAGCGTTTGAACGATTCTCCTCGGTGTTAGAGTCTTTTCGATTAATAAGGTGTAAGCGATCACCCAGGATATAAGAGTATTTTTTTGTCTGCTGTGGGCCTATCCGTGAAGGTTTTTTCTTTCGCGGAGTAGACATCGATTGGAATTATATTAGAACGCACGTTCTACGTCAAGCATGGGATGAATTGCTGCTTCGTTTCAATACGTCTACCCCCTCCCAGCCTCCCCCAAATCCGACACTGGAACTTTGAATAATGACCAAGCATTTGCTTGTCGTATTTGGGGGGCACTCTTCGAGTATGCTTCGCGAAGGTGCCGCTTTAGCGGCGGAGGGCGGTGGGGGTTCTAAGGTTGGAACTGCGGATTACTCCCCGGTCCCACAGTTAGAACCAGTTGACCGGTCTGCGCGGAGTAGATTTCCACATTCGGGTTCTGGTCCTGGAAGCCGTTCTGATAATGCGCCGCGGTGATGAAGTTACCGCTACGGTCCATGCTGATGCCGTAAAAGAAGCCAGGGATGATCGTGCGCTCGCTCCCGTCCAGGCCGATCATTGACATCTGCGGTCCCGCGATCACCTGACCCACAGTGGGGCTGTTGAGATTGCAATCCACCACATTCCCAAGAGCAACAATGGCATCGCTGGCCGCGGTCCAGTCATAGCTGAGTCCCACGTGGTAATGTTCCTGGTTGGGATCAATGGCGGCTTGCATCGATGGGCTGATCAGTGCCTGGAAGGCGCTGCCATCCGCATTGGTCACATAGTACGCGCCGGGTGATGCACATGCGCTCAGATGGTAGGATGTGGAGAATGCCAGCGATGTTCCATTGGGTGAGAAGCGCATGTCATAGGGCAGGCGCACGCCCTCAAATGGCTGTGCACCAGGCAGGGGACTTCGTATTCCGCTGCCGTCAAGTTCCAGATATTCCAGGGTGAACGTGGTGTTGCCGGATGCACCCAGGTTATCCCGGTTTGTGCCCGCCACAATCAGAGACTCTCCATCGGGAGTAAAGACGGGTCGTCCCCAGGTAAAGTTCGATTCGAATGTAAGCTGACGCGGTGCGGGGTTCTCGATCGTTGTGACCCAGATATTCTCGTCTAGTAATGTGCCGCCCACATAGACAAGGGACTGACTATCCGGTGACCACGCGGGCGCACTGCCCGGACCCAGGTCAGTGGGTGAGCTTTGTCCAAGAGCAAAGATGTAGAATACATGGGGCTCGCCTCCTGCCTGGGAGACAAACGCTACGAACTCCCCCGAGGGCGACCAGACCAGATCCGACACCTGATTGCTTTCGCCAGCCACTGTGTACTGCGTGGTGCCGCCCAGTACGCCGTTCGTCACATCGCTTACCACGAGCTGTCCATTGCTGATATAGGCCAGGAACTGTGCAGTGCCCTGGGGTGGAGCGGGCGTCGGCGAAACTGTCTCGACTGGGACAGTTGTTTCTCCACCTGGTGAGGTGGGCGTAATGATGGGAGGCGTCGCCGATGTGAATGCCGCAGCTGTCTGCGTTGCCGCGTTGTTGAGGGCATCCTGGGTGGCGGTCCCATCCACCCCGGGCGTCAGTAGGAAGTTGCAGGCTGCGATGAAGACCAGGGATACACAAATAAGTAACGCTTTTCGTATCATCTCAAGTTCCTCTCTCTTTGAAACCAAGATCCAATTTGCCAGGGCACGAGTCTATAAGACCCAGTAAGTTCCTTCGGAGGTATAAAACCGCTGCTTCGACTGCCCAGGCGCGCTATTTCAATCGCTTTTCGATAAAGATAACATAAGTACCTGCGGATGCCAGTTTGATATGAAGAACGTAACGGCGGCTGTGGTTGTTCCCTGAATTTCGTAAAACGATTTCAGATCTGATAAAAATCGGTTCCCTCCATTTATTTTATCCCCATCTTTACCTGGTACAAATACGGGAGAATCCTGTGAACCAGACCAGACAGCGCTTGATCCGCTGTCTGGTCTGGCGTGGATGGTACGAAAACACAGGCAGGCTCTTATCGAAAAACTGTCACAAGAGCAGAGATTGCCTGATTATCCGCCCAGAGACTTGATCGCATCGGATAGAGGATGTACTTCATACTGAACCCAGGGCTGAAGGGGATAGGAGCCGAGAAGCTCGGTCAGTACTTCATGTGAGTCGGCATTGAGAATTGCCACACCGCCTCCAGCAGGAAGGTTATACATACAGTCTGCTGTCTCATTCGCCAGAAGTTCATTAATCCATTCCCTCGTTTGTTGAAACAAGGCGGGAATGTTCTCCTCGGGTATGTTTGCTGCGGTACGAAGTCTGGCGAAAACGAGGAATTTCATGGCATATTTCCTTTCGCGAGCACTCAAAGTTTGATGG
>JANMSY010000225.1:0-4985 GCA_031389865.1 Anaerolineales bacterium
TGTTTACGGTCCGCGTGATGTGCTGGCGCAACCTGATGCGATTTTGATAACGAATGTGATCACGGATTTGTATCGCGCGTTCCCAGAGTTGAAGGGACATTTGATCGCGCCGTATTTACAGCGCAACGCAGCCACACACACACCCTGCCAGCGCTTGGCGCGCGGGGCACACATCTTGGTATTGAAACGCCGTGGGAAAACTTATTCTGTGCGGGAGATTGGGTGCGTCACGAAACGCCCGCGCTCTTTTTAGAGCGCGCCTGTGTTGACAGGCATGGAAGCCGCAAACCGCATCCTCACCGCGTGCAGCATGGATCGAGAGTTTGATGATGAAAGGGAGGAAGAATAGAAGGAAAAGGAAAGATTTTAAGGATTAGTAGTAGAGGGTGATATCGGGCTGTGCAAGCAGGTCATGCGGCAAGCCGCAGGTGGTATCAGCGACAATCTTTATCATAATTCCTCTGTGGTTGTATTGCAGCTTCCGAGACCTGGTTTTCCAATTGCCAAACAACCCTTGAAATGATGATTTTTGTCTATGCTCAAATACATACAAATTCGGAGAAGATCATTATAATAACCAAATAAGAAGAGTAAGTTTTCGGCAGGAGGATTTATGATCGAATCTAGTATTCTGATTGCTTGTGATGAACCTACCACAAGCAGGATTTGGGCACTTTGTGTAACTGAGCTTCACTGCCGGCCTTTGGTGGCGAATTCCATTGAACAGGCAGTGAATATCGTTGAAGAATCATCTCCTGATCTGATCGTCATTGATGTTACTTCCCGGAGCGTCAATGGGATTCAGATGTGTCATGATATTCGTAAATATGCAAATGTGCCTCTGTTGCTTTTAACTCCCATCAATAATGAATCGCATTCTCTGGAAGCATATCAAGCTGGCGTGGACGATTGCATCATCAAACCCATCAGCCCGGCCTTGTTTCTTGCCAAGGTCAAGGTTTGGCTGCATCGTTCGTGGACCGTGCAAGCGGAAAGCCTTGATAAACTGACAATTGGAGAATACACACTTGAACCGGCAAAGCATCTCTTGCTGGGCAGTGATGGGAAAAAGATCCGCCTCTCCAACCTTGAATTCCGTGTGCTTTACCTGTTGATGGACCATCCGAACCGGTCGTTTACAAATGAAGAGATCATTGAGCGGGTTTGGGGATTCTATGGTGAAGGCAATTCAGCCCTGGTTAAGAATGTGATCTACAGGTTACGAAAAAAGATCGAGCCCAATCCTAATGAATCATATTACATTCGAACGGAAACGGGAGGATATCTTTTCAGAAGATAAACTGAGGCATAGGAATTAATTGGGAAATAAATAAAACGCATCCTGTGAGTCTTATTTACGACCAAATATTAACTGCGACTGCCAGCGACCGAAATCGTGACCGTTTTTGAGACTAGGGTCGTTATAATGGGGATAAATAAATTCATTTTTAAATCTATTTTTAAACCCAGGTCCAGGCAGGTCAAAGAAAAAAAACTAACATCTATCGTATCGTTAAGTATCTGATTATTCAATACTCAACGAAAGGGATGAATGCAAATCAAAACTAAACTAGAATTCCTAATTACCAGTGTGGCAATGCTAACTTATTTGCGCATCACTGAGAGCAAAATTTTGCTTTCGGATATTTCTTTTTGTACATCCGGATATTTTTATACATCATATCCAACAATTCTCATATCTACCCTGAAGAATAGAATCGGCATCAAACCGATTCTATTTGTTTCCATCCAAGGAGGATACCATGAATAAGCTCCAAACTAGAGTGTTCAAATTTGCAGATGTTATTGTGCTTCTCTCAATGGTGTTGTCTGGTCCGTTTAATATCGCGGCAGTGGTAATGGAGGAGCCAGCCCCTGTCCTTTATGCTGAAAAAGCAGATTATGCTCCGGGAGAATCAGCGCACATTACAGGCGCGGGATTTTCTCCCGGCGAGTATGTCCTTGCCGCGATGGGTCCGGATGGAATCGTAGCGAATTGGCCTGATGTAATAGCCGATGAAAGCGGAAACTTCGCATCGGACTCACCCGCGCTTGATTCGGCGGGAAGTTACGAGGTCCGCGCTTATGCATCAAGTTGGGCTGGTGATTGGAGCGAAGCGGCAGTGGCAAGCGTCAGTTTTAGTGTGACCGCGCCTCCTCCCCCGACTGTTGAACCTACTGCCGAGCCAACTCAGGAACCGACACTTGAACCAACCTCTGAGCCAACAGCAACGACGGAGCCAACGGCTGAACCAACTCAAGAGCCGACGCCCCTCGCATCGCCAACGATAGCAAGTGACCTGGCAGACTACCCACCGGGAGGGCTTGTCACGCTGACAGGCGCTAACTGGCAAGGCGACACCGAAGTCCGCATCATCGTGAACGACGATGTTGGGCAGACTTGGAAGCGAGATGTATTCGTCTCTGTCGCAACTGATGGCACGATCTACGATTCCTTTAATTTGCCATCATACTTCGTCGCCACATATAGTGTCGTTGCTACTGGAAAACAGACAGGCCGAGTGGCCAATACTATGTTTACGGATAGCCCGACGAAAATCACAGCGAAGCAGCATGAAGGCCAGAAGAGCGATAGTACCTATACCTCTGGCAGTATCACGAGCTACAATGAGGGGGACTCAATCAATTTCCGCTTCACATTGGAAACCACACACGGCCCCTCAAGCGGTAAGGTCAATATACTTTTCAGCGAAGATGACGGAACCTGCCTCTTTTTTGAGCCCTTATTCACACTAGGCACAATTGAGGCGCTCTCTGGTGCACAACCAACGATTTCCATCGACAGCGGACCTACCGATGTTGGGACGGAATGGCGGGTTGTGCTCAATATTAATTATGCTACCACTTTCACTCACGGTAGCAACGAGACCCGTGTTAACTACACACTGAAGCTTTCAGACGAGGCGGGCGAGTGTAACGGCTCGTCGCAGCACAGCCGACTTAGTCCTGGTGGAGGGGTTGTAGAGCAAACTGGTCAGCAAAACGTACCTGTGCCAGCTAACCAAATCATCGAGTTGCCTGAGATCACGGTTGTCAAAATGATCGACCGCGATGGTAATGGCAGTTTTGAAGATACAGCAGACGCGGGCGAATATTGCTTTGCTCTCGATAGTGGTAGCTGTATTGCAACCGACAGTTTGGGGCAAGTGGTGTTCACGAATGTAACACCGAATGGGGCTCATACCGTCACTGAAACGCAACTTAATTTCACCCAGGGCACATACACCTTTGTCTCTGGATCTGGAACCAACTGCGCTTTCAGCGGTAGTACAGCAACAGCAACCGTCGCGTCAGGTACAATCTCAACAGATGCAACATGTATCTTCAACAATGGGCTTACAACTGGCACAGTGATTATCAACAAGGTCGCCGTGGGAGGTGATGATACCTTCAGCTATACAACTACTGGCTCTGGACTCTCCAACTTTAGCATCACGACCACAAGCGGCATAGGGAGTCAGAGCTTTAGTAATATTGCGGCTGGAGCGAAGACCGTTACTGAGTCCACTCCGCCAGCGGGTTGGGATTTCTCCAGTCTTTCATGTAGTGACCCAAGTGGTGGAACCACCACTAGTGGGGCGACCGCGAATATTGATCTCGATGCGGGCGAAACGATTACTTGTACCTTTACCAACACCAAGCGCGGCACAATCATTGTCGAAAAGCAGACTGACCCTGACAGTGCAGCAGGTAGCTTCACTTTCACAGGCACTGCCGCGGGAACCATCTCAGACAATGGACAGATCGTTGTATCGAATCTTGTCCCCGGAACCTATACATCCATTGAAAACAATCCATCACCTACATTTAACCTAACATCAATCGCGTGTGATGATGGAACCAGTACAACACCAAGCACTGTGAATTTAGGCACACGGACAGCGACGTTTAAACTTGACGCGGGCGAAACGGTGAAGTGTACCTTCACCAATACGCAACAAGCAGCAACCCTGATCGTCAAGAAGATAGTCATAAATGACAACGGTGGTACAAAGACTGCCAGCGACTTCACGTTCCAAGTCAATGGCGGCAGTGCCATCACCTTTGAAGCTGATGGACAGAATGACCTGACAGTTAGCCCAGGTACTTACAACGTGACTGAACCTGCCGTATCAGGCTATACAACCACTTACAATAACTGCACCAGCTTGGTCATTCCTGCCGGGGGCACTGCAACTTGCACCGTCACGAACAATGATCAGGCAGCTCACCTCAAACTAGTCAAGACTGTGACCAACAACAATGGCGGCACGGCCGTCACAACCGACTTCACTCTCTCAGCCTCTGGCCCAACACCTATTTCTGGTGCGGGTGGAGCTGAAAGTGATGTAAACGCCGGCGCATACAGTTTGTCCGAGACAGGACCTTCCGGTTACAGTGCCAGTGACTGGGTGTGTGTGGGTGGCACGCAGAATGGTAGTACCATCACCCTTGCTAACGGGCAAAGCGCAACCTGTACGATCACCAACACTGACGATGCTCCATCATTAACCCTGGTCAAGGTCGTGGAGAACGACAACGGCGGCACGGCCGTCACAACCGACTTCACCTTGACTGCCACTGGACCGACAGGAATCAGCGGAGCAGGCGGAGCCACGAGCGGCGCATCCTTCGATGCAGGCACATATGCTCTGAGCGAAACCAACGTCGCAGGCTACACCGCTTCAGCATGGGTGTGTGTGGGCGGAACGCAGACTGGCAGTGACATCACTGTGGGTTTGGGTGAGAGTGCGACCTGTACGATCACCAACGACGATGTCCAGCCCACCTTGACTCTTATCAAGACGGTGGTCAATGACGACGGTGGCACACTGGGCGTGAGCGACTTCCCGCTGTTCATTGATGCGACCTCGGCGACGAGTGGTGTGGCTTATGGCTTGGATGCTGGCAGTTACACTGCCAGCGAGACCGAGCAGTTCGGTTACACGGCATCTGACTGGGGCGGTGACTGTGCGGCAGATGGC
>JANMSY010000287.1:0-2086 GCA_031389865.1 Anaerolineales bacterium
CAAGACAAAAAAGACACAAAACCAACCGAAAATCTGCTAAGTTTGTTACTGCTTCTCGTTTGTTAAGGTTCTGTTCATTTCAGCGCATCTTCCGCGCGGCTTCATCCATCTCTAAACTCAAGTGAATTTAGTGGAACAAAATAAATCCTGTTTACGTCAACAGAGATGGTCAACGCCGTGGATCCACCACTGGGTAGGCAAAACGCATAATTTGCGTTGAATAAGAGTCGACTAATACTTAAGATTCGCCCGTATTTAGAGAATATAATCACGGCGGGCAGAGATTTTTACAGGCTTGGGATAGTACAGCAAAATCCACTTTGAGGTGAAAATGAACAATATACGAAAAACACTATTTATCATGCTGTTAACAGCAACACTCCTGGCCTCCTGTGGCGGACAGGCTGTGCCTTCCTCCACTTCCACACCGGATATTAATGCGATCCTGACTGAAAGCGTGGGCACATTTGCCGCATACTTTTACCAGACCCAGACCGCGATGGTGCCCCCGGCCACATCCACCCCGATGAACACACCCACATCGGTAGCGAGCTCCACTCCGCTTTCGCTGCCTTCCCCATTGGCTCCAGTAGCAACCCAGGCGATCTTTACCACGCCCATTGTGTACCCGTCTGTCACCGGCACGCAATATACGCCAACATCCAACCCGTCCACGCTGGCGTATGGATGTAGTAACTTGGGTTTGATCAATGATATAGCTGTTGCTGCCACTCTGCAGCCAAACGAAACATTCACCAAGACATGGCAGGTTGCAAACACCGGAACCTGCGATTGGACGTTTGGATACCGTTTGATCTATGTGAGTGGCAACAAAATGGAAGGCGAATCCCTCAGACCCAATAATCCGCCGGTTCCGCGCGGTGAGTGGAGAAGACTAAACTTAAGCCTCACAGCCCCTGAGGATCCTGGAACCTATACCGGATACTGGCGAATGAGTGATGGGGCAGGCAACGCATTCGGCTCAACGCTGGCTGTTACGATCACTGTGACAGGATCTTCCTACCCCTAGACTTCAACGAGTATTCAAAGTTCAACATTGCAAACGCGACCTGAAAAGGGTCGCGTTTGTTTTTTTATCTCGCACATGATTGACCACTCTTTCGGTACAGCAAATATGGAGCTGTAACATTCTCACATGTAGAATATGTTGACTTTCATTACTCGGATGATTAGAATAAACATAGTATTCAATCTTTGCATACTTTCGTCAAACCCATTCCCATCGATATCCATTCGATACAGTCTGTTATTGACAGGCGGAGGTGTTGGGCAATACATGGCTACTGTGACGAGGAGGAGCGGCTGCGCATCAGCCCGTGCTGCAGTTCGATCATATTTCAAACCAGCCAGAGGAGATTGATTATGCTTAGATCCATTGTGGTTCAGCGAAGCAGAGCGCCTCATCGCGTGCCTCTGCTTCGTTTGTTTTTAGTCCTGCTAATTGTTTCTTTACTGTTGCTTCCAGCCGGAGCATTTGCCGCGCCGGAACAGGCTCCTGCTGCGCCGCTTACCAGCAAAGCGATCTTTTTTGCATCCGATGGTATGCGCCCTGATCTGGTGGATAAATATGCAGGCGAGGGACTCATGCCCACTTATGCCGACCTGATGGCTAATGGGGTCAAGGGAGACAATGGCTTGCTCCAGGGATTCCCGCCGAACACGGGCGTGGGGTGGAACACGCTAGCCACCGGCACCTGGCCCAGCGAACACGGCTCCACCAATAATACGTTCCATCGCACAGGCGAAGGAAATTTCAATAACCGCACCAGCGCCTTCGCCACCGGTATTCTGCAGGCTGACACACTACAGCAAGCGGCTGAACGCGCGGGCAAAACCGTTGTCTCAATGGAGTGGGTTGCATCGCGCGGGCTTGTTCCAGCATTGCAGGGACCAGTTGTCGACTTCCGGTCATTCATCGGCGACCGGGGCATCACCCTCAACTTTGATATCCCTGGGCAATTGGCTTCAGCCTTTGGCGTACAGTATCAGCAACAGGAGCTGGTAGATGCAGCAGGCTGGTCGAACGTGCCAGCATCATTTAGTACGGCCAGGCAGACGTCCTTTA